>JBGPOG010000076.1:0-11471 GCA_041487935.1 Chthonomonadia bacterium
ACTATTATGATCTGGCGCTTCGCTTTCCGGATGGTTCCCAGAAAGGGCCGGATATCGTGATTTTCTGCCGTGATCCGGACGAGAAGGATTCGGAAGTCACGCTCTTACCGGAGGCAGTTATTGAGATCATCAGTAAAGGCTATGAAGCCAAAGACCTTGAGGTAGGCGTGACTTTTTATCTTGCGCAAGGCGTAAAAGACGTGGTGGCATTCGATCCCTACACATTGAAGGTTCTTCACTTCCAGGGCGGCACAACGCGTGAGATGGAATCGCCGGTTGACATCGAGTTTCAGTGCGGGTGCGCGTGTACGGTGCAAAGCCAGCCCATCCCGGCGTGGGATGAATACAACTATTCCGGATGTAAGCGCGCACCCTGACGGGCGCTTTAATGGAGGTACCGCGTCCTGGACAGGAGCGAATTATGACAACAACGACATTCACAAAGGACGAAATTGGCCGTCGTGCAAAAGCGGTCTATGAGGCCCGGATACGTGCGGAAGTGGAACCTCAGTTCGACGGCAAGATCGTCGCCATCGATGTCGACTCTGGGGATTATGAGATCGACGACACCATCCTCGCCGCAACTCGGCGCCTCAAAGAGCGCCGTCCGGCAGGGACCTTCTTCGCTCTCCGGGTTGGCTTCGAGGCGGCTTACGCCCTTGGCGGCGCAAGGTTGCCCCGAAAGAAATAATGGAGCACGGCATTGTATCCGGCAATCGCGTTATGGTCAGGGTGCGGGTCCTCGACGCCGACGGAATCTACGTGGATTTCGATGCCGTGATGGATACTGGATTTAGCGGGTTTATGACGCTGCCTTCGCAGGCTATCCAATCCCTCAAGCTAAGCTGGATAAATCGGACGTACGTTTACCTTGCAGGTTACCGGCCGGCAGAGGTAGATGTCTTTGCTGCAACGGTTCTCTGGCACGGCGAACCGATAGAGATTGAAGTCATCGAAATGGATGACGATCCCCTTGTTGGAATGGCCCAACTCCGTGGAAACGAAGTGCGTATCGAGGTAAATGAGGGCGGTCTCGTGCAAATTGAACCGCTTTAGATGGCGTCCAACGCCCCTGCCAGAACGACGGGATTTGGGTTTTAGGATGTAACCATCTGCAGGAATCGAAGCCATGCAAATCCCCAACGCCAAATCCGAGCCGCGCGACGTTGATGACGCAGCGATTTCCCATCTGTTGACACTGGCCCGGGACTATTCCGCACAATCCGGCTCCGGTTTTACACGCCTCGCCCGCATTCTCGCCGATCTGTGCGAGAGCGATCCCCGGCTCAAGACTTTATGCGAGCAGGCGCAGCTCCTCATGGGCAATGGCGCGCTGCTGCAGGGCATTTTCCGAAGGCTGTTATCCGCGCAAATCTACCTCTTGCATTTTCGCAGACGGACGCGCGCAAACCTAACGTGTCGCGAGACGAGATGTTTGACGTACGCTGCGAGCAACTAGTGGCGAACCGGAGTTGTGAAGCGCGCTGCTTGCCGTGTTGTACTGCCTGCAGACGGGCTTGGCTTTAATGGCCGTGTACTGCGTGCGTTCGTCGCGACCGGTTCTGTTCCTCCGACGGGACCCGTAGTAGCCCACGTAATCGTATTCGTGCCGGTGTAACCAAATATGTGTTCAGTGCGGCCGTTGCCCGTTCCGCCGCTGATTGTGCCACTGGTGGCGTCGACTTTCAATTCCAAATCGGCGTCAACCTGTAGATTATATGCGCCGTGGTCCACCGCGAATGTACCAGTCGGGACAATAACCAGTGCATCCTGTGCTGTGAATTCAATACTGAATGTCAGAGCTTTTTTTGTCGAATCATACTGGCCATTCAATAGGGCGCCTACCGCTCGTGAATCCGATCCCGTAAAGGGAATGGGAGACGAACCCTTTTTGCCGCCAAAATCTACCGTTGACGTCCAATCGTGGTTTATGCCAAAGTGGTCTACTCTGTGGAATTTGACAGTCTCAGTCCCCGAGCCCTTCCAATCCACAAACTGTCCATCATAAAATACACCGCGTAACGACTGGGTCATGATGCCGCCGCTTAGTTTGAACGGTTCCTTTTCGCCTGGTGAAGAGCGCGCGGAACTTACATCGGCACGTATCCAGAGCTTTAGATCGCTGTCAATCTCCTGAGTTCCGGAGTATGTATCGGTGCCTACGCCATTTTGGTCGGTAACTTGAATAGTATCCGTGTAATTGAATTTCTCGGCGTTCTTGAGGGTGATCGCCCATTCTGTTAGCCGGGCCATGTTGCTCTTGTGCCCGTTCACAGTGACCTGCACATCCCCCGCATCACCCGGGGAGCCATGGTCGGGAAGGGTACAGATAATAGCGCCTGGGAAGGATGCGTTCCCAGTCCAACTTACAATTGTGGTGTCATGGCCGCCGACGGTCACCGTCCCAGGCTTGCTGCCGAACTTGCCTTGAATTGCGAGCTGCTGATGAGGTCCGGGTCCCTGAAATACGTTTAGCCCTGAAATGCTTGGCGCGAGCAGCCCACCGTTGCCGGATTGCGCATCCTTTGGGTTAGCTGTGAACTGGAGTTTAGCGAAAAAGCTAGAATCCGGCGGGAATAGCGGGTTATACACTACCCATGACGTGAGCAGCGTTGCCAAGTTCAATGCTCCCGGGCGGGGGGTGTTGTCCATCCAGTCTGCCACCGCTAGAATGTCAAACGGCCTCTGCGGTGGATCCTCCGGGTGAAACGTCGTAGCCGCATTCTGTTCGCCAAGCAGACGGTCGAACAAATAGCCTGCTGTTTGAGCCGCGTCGTGTGTCTCGACCCGTTTGGTCCACCCGGCATACAGGGATGCCTGTTTATCGAAAAAGCTTTGCCTAAAGTCCTGCGCTACCGGCGAGTCGCTTCCGCATGAGTTGATGAAAACCATGCTGTTGGCAGAAAAGCTCATATGCTTGCGCACAAAATTAGCAGTGATGAAATAATTGTTTGTGAGTACAAACTTGGCTCCTAACAGATGGTTACTCAGGCTGAGTGGCCCTGGAGCCAGCATGTAACCTACAGAGTCGTCGACAAAGTCGGATGCGAGGTCAGAGTCAATGGTGTCAGCAACGGTGGACTGCGTTTGGAGGCCGTACATCACTGTCTTGTGGTCACCCGCCAATATGTCGCCTGCGTGGCAATCAATATAGAGTATTCCGCAATTCTGCACAAGGCGCAAGTTGTCTAGCGTTAGATCGCCAAGTTTACCTGCGTAACCGGATGTCTGGAGAGCACTACCAATGGCATTAATGTAAGAGGTATCGAATGCGTCAGAGTTTACGAATAATGCTGTGTTGCTTCCTACGGCCGGCAATTCGCTGGCTAGCCTGCTCCTTGTCGGCATTTGCGCTTTTGAAGCGGCGCTAGGTTCTCGGTTGTTTGACACGATGAGCATCCGGCCGTCCTTGAAACGCGCCCATACTCCGCCCGTCACGGAGATCCCCGATTCTGAAAACTCGGAGCGGGTCCGCACGAAAGTTAGCAGTGTCTGGTTGTTGGCATTAAGGTCCGTGCCATTTAGGGTTTGGTACTTCAAGTTGATGGCCTGCATTACCGCCAGCCGCTGGGATAGAACGATGCCGCCGCCGCCCCCCGTACCGGAGTTACCCCCTCCTCCGCCTCCACATCCGTTAATGCAAAAGTAGATTGCGAAAACAATACAGACATGGGGCAAGAGCTTGCGCATTTGATGAACTCCTCCAGCACGATTGCGGGATAAGAACGGGCCTAAAGTTCCGTTGAAGGTAACGACACGGTACAGGTATTGCGAAAATCCTTAGGCTGGATGGCTTTTGTCGTGGGCGATGCAGTGTAGAGCCGTAACGGTGTTCACAAGCTGAAGCGGATTACTTAGTTGCAATTGTGATAACTGGGTATCCACTTCCCTCAAGTAGCCTTCCGGTAAAGAACGTTTCGCACCGTAAAGACAGGTCTTGGACGTAACTCAGCACACAGACCATTGCTGCTGAGAGTTTAGGTCGGAGCAGTTCGGTTCAACTTGAGTAAAGTGGATACCCAGTTTGTGATATTGCAATTTATAGAGGTGATTGCAAAATACCGCAAATCCGCCATGCGGTAAGCATCTGCTTTTGGCCCGGTTCAGCGCGACCTGTGAGAACAAAAGCAGAGCCTTTCAGGATGACGGAATACGATGGCTTGTCGAGTTGTGCAACTACCTCTATAAATTATTGATTTCGATTATCGCGAGAGAATCTGCGGTTGTCAAATTTGGCGGGAGAATTTGGTAAAAGTATCAGTACGTCAACGCCATAAACATCAACGGTCGAGATATGGTTACGGATCATGTAAAGCTGGCCTGAATACCAGAGTTAGCCATCGGGCATTTCCGATGAGTAGAAAGGTGGACGTTTCGCCCGCAATAACGAGCCGCTAGCGGGAAGTACATGCGTCAAATAGCGCCCAAGCGCGTGCCCGCGGAATTTCAATTGTACGCGATTCGCTCTCTCTCCTGGATTTGTGTGTTACAATAGCTAAGTAGAAACAATTCGCATCGCCACCGCGAGTTGCTTACGATTATCAAAGGAGGCATCTCGTGAGCGGAACTACGCATCGCTTCAATCTGCAATTCCCCGACGACGAAATCGGCCATTGGGCGGAGGAGTATGGCTGCCCGGATGAAGACGCTTTTCTAAACGCGATTTACGAACGAGTTCAGGTAACCGGGGGCTATGACCTCGACGACTTTCTTGCCCTTTGCAAGTGGAAGACCACGCGGTCTCAAAAGCTCGTCGTCCAGAATTCTGCCGCGGATGTATTCGCGCTAACCCGCCGCGCGCGCTCTGTATCGAGCGAAGGACTGAAGATGGAGTTGCTGACCTCTCTCAGCGGCGTCTCCTGGCCCACCGCCTCCGTTCTGCTCCACGTCGGGACCGGTTACCGCTACCCCATCCTGGACTTCCGATCGCTCTGGTCGCTCGGATACGAAACGCCGCGCACGTACGACCTTCCGTTCTGGCTCTCCTACACCGGTTTCTGCCGGGAATTGGCCGCCGAGACAGGCGTATCGCTCCGCACGCTGGATCGCTCCCTCTGGGCGTATTCCAAGGCAAACCAGAAAAAGTAGCATAACTGTTCACAGTTATGCACTGGCAGGCTGACGATAATGTAGGGGCGAAGCATTCGGACGATCAGCTTTCGTTTCGGGACTAAGGTCTGCGCCCGAATGCTTCGCCCTTACATACGGCCGTGAGCGGATCAAAATAGGTGTTGCAATGATTTCGCCGGTCGTAAGAAAACGATGCCAATCACAGACGAACTTCGGAATATCGCCGGCGAAGCGGGCATCCGACTGGAAATGGTGGGCGGGGTGCCAGTGTGGGAAGCCCAGCCGGTGTACCGGCATCAGTCGGCGATCTATCGCATTCAGTCTTCGATAAGAAAATCAGGCACGGCCGATTTCGCTTGTGCCTGCGTACATGTCTCCGACGTCTGCATCCGGTTCCCGGACGGGTCCCAGAAACGACCGGACATTGCAATCTTTTGCCGCGAACCAGATGAATTGGACGAGGAAATCAAGCTCGTTCCTGAAGCTGTGATCGAAATCCTGAGCAAAGGCTACGAAGGAAAAGATCTCCAAGTTGGAGTGCCGTTTTACTTATCACAGGGAGTGAAGGATGTGGTTGTGCTCGACCCATATTCGCTCAAAGTAATACATTTCCGAAACTCCTCGCAGCTCGAATTGAAGTCGCCAGTCGAAATAGAGCTGCGGTGCGGATGCCGGTGTACCGTTTAGCGCAATAAAACCAGCATGATGAGTCTTCCGTAGTGATATCCGACCGGCAATTGTGATCTGCGGACCGGTCGGTATCGATCCAACCTTGAGCCGTTTGGGCATAAAAAGCGAGCGTACAGGCTTGCACTTTGGCGTCAGCCGGGTTTGACCGCAGGAATTATGAGCGGCCGTATCTAAAGGTTGCTCGGGATTCAACAAGCGGTCTGCCGGCGGGCGAACAGCAGGTGCATTCGGTGCGCTCTTTTCTATGCCGCGCAGATTCAGCCAGGTTAGATCAATCTGCCGAGCGTGGGAGTTTAGAGTGTATGAGATGAAAGCCGTGCTTCGGTTTTCATCCTTCATCCTTCCACCTTCATCCTTTCGGATTGGAGTTCATGCAATGCGCATCAAACCGATGGGCAAGATCGTTATTTTCATTCTCGCTGTGGGGGTGGCGTTTGGGGGGTACCGTCTCTGGCAGCGCTACGGCGATACGCTTATGCCGGAGGCCAAAGGCACCGGTTCGCTGGTCCCCAACAAGGCCGATCTGCCGAGCTCGTCAACTTCCGAGGTTTCGAGCACCGGGTCCGGCGGCAGCGTGACTCTGCCTGGCCGGGATCCCGGAGCAACCGGGAAGCCGGAAGTCCGGCTGCTGGGCTACGCCTGGAACGCGCAGATGGGAATGCTTTTCGCCAACGGCGGGCCGCAGGCGACCGCGGGCAGCCTCATGGCGAAGCACGGCGTAAATTTCAAATGGTCGCGCCAGGACGACAACGGCAAGCTGACCGAGGCGCTCGTCACGTTCGCCACGGAGCTTAGCCGTGGAAATTCGAACCCAACCAAGGGCGCGCACTTCGTCACGATCATGGGTGATGGCGGCGCGGCGTTCATCAAAGGTCTGAACGATAGCCTCAAACGAATCGGGCCGGAATATCAAGCAAAAATCGTCGGCGCAGCGGGCTACTCTCGCGGCGAGGACAAGTTCATGGGGCCGCCGGAATGGAAGGCCAACCCGTCCGCATGCCGCGGTGGCGTTGTCGCCGGGGTGCTTCGCGACGGCGACTGGAACATCGCACAGAAGTGGCTGGGCGATAACGGCCTTCGGACTAACCCGAACGAGAAGACCTGGGACCCCGACGCGCTCAACTGGGTCAACGCCAACGATTATATAGACGCGGCGCAGAAGTACATCGCGGGCTATTCCGAGGATCGCAAGGTCGTCCGCAACGGTAAACCGACCGGCGAGACGAAGCGCGTGACGATCAACGCGGTCGTCACCTGGACCCCTGGCGACGTGACTGTCGCGCAGAAGAAGGGCGGGCTGGCCTCTATCGTCTCGACGAAGGAATACAGCTCACAAATGCCCTGCGTGATCATTGGGATCGACAAGTGGTGCAAGCAGAACCGCTCCACTGTCGAGGGAATGCTGATGGCCATCGCAGAGGGCGGCGACGCTGTGAAATCCAACCAGGCCGCTCTCCATCGCGCGGCAGAGATCAGCGCGGATGTCTATAAAGAGCAAGGATCAGACGCATCTTACTGGGAGAAGTATTACAAGGGGACTCAGGAAAAGGACGCAACCGGGCTGCCGGTAGATCTGGGCGGCTCGTCCGTAAACAACCTGGCCGACATGCTGGTGGCATTCGGGCTGGTGCCGGGTTCAGCGAACGCAGTCGCGGCGACGTATAAGGTCTTCGGCGATATTGTAGTTGCACAGTATCCTCAGTTCGTGCCGAGCTATCCGCCGGCAGCCGCAGTTATCGATACTTCATATCTATCCGGCATTGCGAAGAACGCTGCGCCGGCAGCGACCGCCGTTGCGAGCGCCAAACCGACCTTTGAGGCCAGAGTTCCGGTCAAACAGGTCGTGAGCCGCCGAGCCTGGAACATCCGATTCCAGACCGGTCAGGCGACATTTACTCCGGACGCAGCGCGCGAGCTCGAGAAGCTGAAGCGTGACCTGCTAGTCGCGAGCGGCACGGTGGTCGAGGTCCACGGACACACCGATAACGTCGGCAACCCGGCTTCCAATATGAATCTCTCGGAATCGCGAGCCTTCGCGGTAAAGAAGTGGCTGGAGAAGCAATCGCCGGTCAACTTCCCGCAGGGCCGCGTCCGCGTATTTGCCCACGGTCAGCAGAATCCCGTCGCCGAGAACTCCACGGAATCCGGGAGAGCCCAGAATCGCCGGGTTGAGATCATCCTCGGAACGATTGGAGGCTAAACGGCGGATTAAACACGAAGCCACGAAGAACACGAAGGCAGACTTAAAGTAATCTCTTCGTGATCTTTGTGACTTCGTGTTTGATTAAGATTTACCAATGCGTGAGACAGTTATTGAGCTGACGATTCTCGTACTGGCGGCGTTGCTCGAGTTGAGCGGCGACGCGCTCGTGCGCTGGGGGATGCAGACCGGCAAGGCGGTCGCGTTTGCGCTGGGCACGCTGGCGCTCTTTAGCTACGGACTGACCGTCAATTGGCCCGGGTGGAATTTCGGGCGGCTCTTCGGAGTATATATCGCGGTTTTCTTTGTCGTTTCGCAATTGATGGCCCATTTCATCTACCATGAGCGAGCCAAGGTTCCTACGCTGGTCGGAGGCGCGCTGATTGTCGCCGGCGGGTTGATCATCGCCTTCTGGCGGGTGAAGTAGAATAGACGGGTTGTAAATCTCCACACGGATCAAAACTGGAAATCTCTTAATGGAAGATAACCAAGAAAAGGCGCGCAGTCAAACAACCGGCGCCGCGACTCCTTCCGCTCCGGTCGTGGAACCGCCGAAAACGACCATTGCCGGCGCGGACGGCAGCGCGGCGCTCAAGGTCGGCGAACTGAAGGAGGGGCCGGCCGGCAAGCCTGCAGCGCTGCGCTCGTTTGCGGACGTCTTCCTGCCTAACCGTGCGGTTTCACCTCGCGCGATGCAGATGATTATCGCGTTCCAGATTATCGTCGCGCTCGTCGTCTGGCTGAATTCGCCGTTCAAGGTCCTTCCTCGGCCCATGGAGGTTCTCAACGCGCTGCGTGAGCTTTGGATGACCCAGGGTCTCGGGCCGGAGCTTATAGTCAGCTTCCGCACAAATCTGGAAGCTCTCCTGTGGACTGCCGGCATCTCGCTCGCTCTGTCCTACCTAACCGTGATCCCGTTCTTCCGGCCGATTACGGCGATTATCTCCAAAGGCCGGTTCCTGAGCCTGGTCGGGTTCACCTTCGTGTTCACGCTGATCGTAGGTGGCGGCCATCCGCTCAAAACCTGGCTGCTGGTCTTCGGGACCACGGTTTTCTACGTCACTTCCATGGCCTCCGTAATCGCGGCGATCCCCAAGGCGGAATTCGATCACGCCCGAACTCTACGGATGAGCGAGTGGAGGGTCGTCTGGGAGGTCGTCATTCTAGGCACGGCCGATAAGGCGTTTGAAGTCATGAGGCAGAACGCGGCGATCGCCTGGATGATGCTGACGATGGTCGAGGGTATCTCCCGATCGGAGGGAGGAATAGGTGCAATGCTTCTCAATCAATCCAAACACTTTCGCCTGGCGGAAGTCTTCGCCATCCAGATCGTGATCCTGCTGGTCGGCTTGCTGCAGGATCTGGGGATCGGCCTCGTTCGGCGTCTGGTTTGTCCTTACGCGGACCTCACCCTGGAGCGAAAATAGATGCCCCCAATCGAATGCGAATACCGCGATACTATTCTAAACGTTTACGACGTCAATCTATCGTTCGGACGGACGCCGATCTTGCGAGACCTGAGTATGGAGATTAGAGACCTCTACCGCCCAGGTTTTACACAGGGACAGGTCGTGGCGCTGCTCGGTCCGTCCGGGATGGGCAAGACGTGTCTGTTCCGGATTCTTGCCGGGCTGGACAAACCCGACTCCGGCCGAGTGCTTGTGGAGAAAGATGGCCGGCCGGTCGAACGCGGAATGGTGGGCGTCGTCGCGCAGAACTATCCGCTTTTTATGCATAGAACCGTGCGCAGCAACCTCATCGTGGCGGGGCGTCATTCCGGTCTATCGAAACCGGAGATCGCCAAACGAGCGAATGCGCTTCTGAAACGGTTTGGGATTGAGGAGCACGCTGGAAAATTCCCTGCTCAGCTATCCGGCGGACAACGGCAGAGAGTGGCCATCGCGCAGCAGTTCATGTGCAGCGAGCATTTCCTCCTGATGGACGAGCCGTTCTCGGGTCTGGATCCAATTGCGCTAGGCAAGGTAACGGACTTTATCCGCGAAATGGCGCTATCGGACGAGCTGAATACGTTCATTCTTGTTACGCATGATATAGGCGCCGCGCTGCAGGTCGCGGATATGGTCTGGCTGCTCGGCCGCGACCGCGATTCCTCGGGCAATCCCGTACCGGGAGCGAGGATTCAGGCATCCTTCAGCCTCGTCGAGCGCGGCCTCGCATGGAGGCAGGGGATTGCCACGGACCCGGAGTACCTGTCTCTCCAGGAAGAGATCCGGCAAGCGTTCACTCGGCTATAATCAAGTCGGCTATGCATAAGGCAAATCAATACCTGGAGGCGTTCAAGGAGAGTTACAATACCATCGCATTGGCAGCGGCCGGAGCGGCATCGGCTGCTTTCCTGGACGCCCGGCCTTTGCTTGCCGCCATCGTTCTTGAGGCTGCCTACCTCCTATTCGTACCGGATTCGGGGCTGTATCGGGCCCGCCTTGCCCGACGTACGGATGCGGAGGTCCAGCGCAGGCGCAACAAGCTCAAAGAGGAGACTCTTGCGTCGCTCACGCCCGACATGCAAGCCCGATTCCAGCAGTTGGAGGAGCTTCGCCGGCAAATTGACGACCAATCGGGAGACGACCGTGAATGGTACCGGGAAGTTGTGCGCAAGCTGGATTACCTGATAGAAAAGTTCTTGCTGTTCGCCGGCAAAGAGGTCCAATTCCGAACCTACCTTACACAGCTTCTCGATGAGGTTCGAGGGGGACAAATAGGGCCTAGGGCGACAGCCGATCGAGAACAGTTTGAAGTGCGCGATCGCCGGCCGGTCGGCAAACGGAACAATCTCGATCAACGGCAGGATAAAAACCCGAGTTTCGTAGGGCGATCTTCAGCCGGCGAAGGTGAGGACTGGGTTCAGCGAACCGTGGCGGACGTGCAGGGCCATTATGCGGATGAGCAGACTCAGCTCAAAGAGGCGGTGGCTGCCGAAAAGGACGAGAGCACCCAGGCCGTGCTGCTCAAGCGGATCGACGTCCTGCAGCGCCGCCACGAGTTCGTGGGCAAAATCGGCCGGATTCTGACCAACGTCCACCACCAACTCCAGCTCGTTGAAGACACGTTCGGCTTAATTAACGACGAGATCCGTGCGCGCTCGCCGGAGCAGATTCTCGCGGACATTGAAGAGGTGGTCGTCGCTACGGACAGTATGTCCAGCGCACTCGACGAGCTGGCGCCCTACGAGCAGATGGTGGCGAGGGCGACCGGGTGAATCCGATTTCCAATTTACGGAGGTAATGGCATAACTTGACAAAGTGATCGCGTCCCGTCATCCTGCAAGGATCTTTTGATCTCACAGATTGCACTGAGCTAGTGTGGTGTCTCCGACTCGTCCTTACAATGCGAAGCAAAAAACGGATTCCTCACAAAGGCGGTTCGGAATGACGCTCTTGCCACTTTATCGTCGTTGTAATGACATTACTGAGACACTAAACTAGGTCAAAAGCAGATGCTCACAAAGGCGGTTCGGAATGACGCTCTTGCCACTTTATCGTCGTTGTAA
>JBGPOG010000077.1:0-11364 GCA_041487935.1 Chthonomonadia bacterium
CGATTGCGGCGGCCTTCTCGACGCCGCGTACCGCGGCGGCAACTGGAACAGGAGCGAACGAATATGAAGACATCGAGACGGCTCGCGTTGGCTCTCATCGGCGTACTGGCCCTCGGGGCGACACGGGCCCGCGCACAATCCTGGACGCCCATGCCCATTCCGGCAGATTTCGCCCCAAGCACGGCCCTGCTGCTTACCGACGGCTCGGTGCTCGTCCAAAATATCAACTCTCGCTCGTGGTTCAAGCTCGTACCGAACCAGTTTGGCAACTATCTGGGCGGTACCTGGTTCACAGTAAATCCGATGAAGAATGCGCGCAAGTACTTTGCCTCAGCAGTATTGGAAGACGGCAGGGTGTTCGTAGCCGGCGGGGAATACGCGGGAGGAGCCGCGCAGGTCGAGTTGGACGCAGTCGAGATCTTCAATCCGACAACTGGTAAGTGGAAGTCGTATCCGACGCCGGGATGGGGAGCGATAGGAGACGCACCCTGCGCGGTGCTGCCGAACGGAACCCTGCTGCTAGGTTCGATTTTCTTTCCGTCAACGGCGGAATTCAACCCCAGCACGAACACTTTCGACTATTTCCCTGCTAAGTACAATAAGAACAGCGCGGAGGAGACCTGGACTCTGCTGCCCAAGGACGGACCGTCGGATGGAAACGTGCTTACGGCAAACTGCAACGGGCACCCAGGGTCGCAAATCTTCGATTCCTACACCTCGGGCTGGCTCTTTGCACCCAACACTACATCGGGCGGTGGTGGCGACCTGGTAGAGGATGCTTCCAAGGAGATTGGTCCGGCAGTGCTGCTGCCGAACAAGAAGGTGTTGGCGTTCGGCGCGACTGCGTACAACGACAACTTCAATACAGCGACCAGTACCTGGGAGCCGGCGCCTCCTTTCCCCACTTGGACATCGGATCCGTTAGTTATCCCAGTCGATCCACTACTTATTTACCCGGGAGTTACGTTTCCGCTCGGTATCAAGGACGGCCCTGCATGCCTCTTGCCGAATGGCAACGTGTTGTGCGCTACAGGTCCGGTCGACGGAGTCAACGGCGACTATCTCGGCCCAACCATTTTCTTCGAATACCATCCGGCGCTGGGACCGTTCCCCTTGCCGCAGCCGTCTTCCAGCTTCAATTCCGCTGCCATTCCGTACTTTGGCGTGCAAGGGTATGCGCCCTTCAACTGGCGCATGCTCATGCTGCCGACCGGACAGGTTCTGGTTACCGATAGCTTTGATGACGGCAACGGGAATAGCGCCGGCGAAGCGTTTCTCTACACCCCTGGGCCCTACGCGATAACGAATAGCTGGAGGCCGGCCATCACCAAGTGCCCCGCCAATATGACACAGGGGAAGACCTATACCGTCCATGGCACGCAGTTCAACGGCCTCTCCCAGTGCAGCTCGTATGGCGACGATGCCTCGAACGCAACCAATTACCCGCTCGTTAGGGTGCGCAACAACGCCACCGGACATATCAGGTACCTTAGGACCAGCCACCACAGCACGATGGCCGTAGCAACCGGCGCGGCGATAGTATCGACCAAAGTCCACGTACCATTGAGTGCGGAAGGCGGAGATTCGACGCTCGAAGTGGTGGCCAACGGTATTCCGTCCAAGCCGTTCGGGGTGAAGATCGTGGCCGGTAGATAGGGGGCGTATTTCGAGCGCATGACGCTGCGCTCGCGTGGAACGGTCATATCAACGAGCTGGGCTGCACATTTGCGGACGGCCCACCTATGACCTCGCCGGTTAGCGAAACGCGCGCGCCATAGGGTTGGCTCATTGGCGGCGCCGGGGGCGGGGCGGTCGGCTGGGCGCAAGGCATGGCGCTCCCATAAACCAGCAGGCTAATCCCTATTGAGGGAGCCATTGCAGCAACCGCCGGCGCTGCGGCAAGCGGAGTAAAGCAGATCGGGCATGTTGCCTGGGCAGCCCCTTCGATTTCATATTGGCAGCGAGGACACTTTTGCATTCGAGTTCTCCCTTGAGCCGGTGGTGATTACGAATGATCCAGGTGCGCACTCGTTCTCTAGTAAATCCGGGTTTTCCTGCTGGGTTTTCTACCAGTCATTTTGGGAGCTTATATCAATTAACGAGTATGCCGGTTGCCATCGTATCCTAACCCGGATTATTCATCTGCTACTGGAGCGCGGGCGTCCCGCCCGCATTCCGCCAGGTTCGTGAATAAGTCAGGCTAAACATCGTCATAGAAATCGCTTAGAGTGTGTGGCTTTGCAGGCGGGCAAGCCCCAATACCGTTCACTTACACCACCTGCGGAAAGGAGATGATCGCCCTGAAAATCAACACGTACCAAACCGGGCAGTTCGCGAAACGGGCAAGCGTCTCGTTGCGAACGCTTCGTTTCTACGATCGGGTTGGGCTGCTGTCGCCTTCCGGGTATACGGAATCAGGTTAGCGGCTCTACACGGACAGCGACCTGGCAAAGCTCCAGCAGACCAGCAGCTAGTGTAGTGGTCTTGAATTGAATGCGGCCGCGATTCGAAAGAGTCGCAGCCGCATTCTCTTAGGATCCCGCTTTGAAACGAATGAGCCCGGCTTACAATGCCCGGCGAAACCGAAGTACAAGGTTTAGGAACCTTCCGGCGTTCATCGTGTCTTACCATTACCTGCCAAATGACATCCGCCGTACGTCCCGAAGTTTATGTCTTGTCACAGGCAAGCATTTATCAAGAAAGGTGGAACCACGACTGTTATTAACGGAAAACAAATTGACCGCTAGTACCGGCCTCACGGGAAAGCGGGTGGTGGTCTGTGAGGACGAAGGTCTCACCATCATACAGTTCGTGTCTGTCCTCGCCAAGACGGGGCTTGAAGTCGCCGGCATTGCCGTGACTGGAAAAGAAGCCGTCGATCTCGTGCTCCAAGAACGGCCGGATTTCGTCATCATGGACATTAATATGCCGGCCCTTAACGGGATCGAAGCCGTGCGGAGAATACTTGCTGAATTCCAGACACACATCATCATGGTAACGGCCTATTCGGATGCCGCACATCTTGAAGAGGCGCTCTCGGCAGGCGCGGCGGGTTATCTCGTGAAACCGGTGAGCAGTGGAGAACTGGTCGATGCGCTGGTGGAGGTTTATCGAGCAGCGTAAATCGATCGTTCGAGGCAATCGGATGTTCGCTCTCCGCTAGAATTCAATTGCACTCCGGGGTTGTTCTGACTTTACGCTGATGGAACTATTGAGGACCAAAGTTTCGCATGGCAGCTTGAATTCTAGTGTCGTGTCTCAGTAATGTCATTATCCACAAACATTAAGATCTTCTGCTCGCTTCCGATAGTCCTGATCCGAGAACGCGGTGAGCATTATGGTGCAGACGGATTATTCGGCGAGAAAACGTCTTGCCGCTTCTAAACCATCAATTCGTCCCGGCTTCCGTATATCCATGAGTACGAGGTCCGGGCGCTCCCGCAAAACCGCTTCAACTCCCTGTTCTCCGTTTACCGCCGAGGCATCCACGGTTAGACCGGCGCGCTTCAGCAGCCGCCTCATCTGCATTTGAGTTACACCTTCATCTTCTACCGCAATGACGCGCTTCGCAGCCAAATCCGGAGATTGCTCGTTCACTGGATCGCTCTGCCGTTTGCAGCCGGGAAACGGACCGATTTTTCGGTGAAAACGATACGTGCGCTTGCACGGGGCCTGTCTTTACCTTCGGGCTCATCGAGCGGCGCAAATGTGACTCTTACGTTCGATCGAGAACTTGATTCCTACGCGCGCGCCTCCTTCGTCCCGGTTCTGATAAGAGGTTGAAGCCTGGAGATCGTATCGCGCAATGCTCTCGATTAATTCCAGTCCCGTGTGCGCCGCGACCTCAGGATCGAAACCTTCGGGAAACCCCGAACCTTCATCACAGACTTCAAGAGTGATGATATTTCCATCCTTGCGAAGCGTGAGTCCGATATCGCCGTCCCCATGCTTCACAGCATTTGAGATGAGCTCATTGGCGATAAGCGCCAGTGAGGTTGTCTGCTTGCCCGACAATAACGCGTCTTCAAGAAATGGGAGCAACCGGCGGCCTCGTAATGTCTCCTGCAAAATCGGTATCAGTTGTTCGAGGACCCCTCTGACGGAAATGGTTGCGGCGTCTCCGTTCTCTTTGGATTCGTGCGTGAGGATATCATGAATGAAGCCGAGCGCCTGAATGTTTTGACCCAGCCGCACAAGCTCTGCCATGGGAATCGATTCGCGGTGGGGCTGCTTTTGCATTTCGATGAGCGCCGACATCAGTTGAAGATTGTTTTTTACCCGGTGATGCGTCTCAGTCACCGATCGAGTTAACCGGGCGTTCAGGGCGGCCAGTTCTCGCCGCTGCTGCTTGGATTCAGTGATGTCCCTGGCGATTGTGGAAGCTCCAACGATAATATCCGCATTGTCCTTAATGGGGGAAATCGTCAGGGAAATATCAACCTGCTTGCCGTCCTTCCGCACCCGCACGGACTCGAAGTGTTCGATGCGCTCGCCCCGCCGCAGCCGCGATAGAATCTCGACCTCTTCTTGCAAACGATCTGGCGGGAGTATAAACGTCTTCGGCCTGCCGATAGCCTCGTCCGCGGTATAGCCGAATATACGCTCCGCGCCATTATTCCAGGAGGTGATGATTCCTTCGAGCGTTTTGCCGATAATGGCATCGTCCGAACACTCTACAATGGCGGCAAGACGCTGCTGGATCAAATTGGACTCGTGGAGGTGGCTTATGTCACGGGTAAAGCAGTGCGTGTAGAGCAGTTCTCCGTTCTCAAAGTGGGGGTTTGAGTGAAGCAATACGTGCTTGATCGAACCGTCTTTGCACCGAAGCCTGGCCGCGTAGTTGAAAAGGCTTTCGCCGCGCCTGAGTTTTGCGAGAATATCCTCGATTACGTCACGGTCAATGTGAGATTCGGAGACGTGGTGGCCGATGTATTCGTCTGGCCGGTACCCAAGGAGTTCCATTTCAGCATTGTTCGCCCATAGGATGGCTCCATCAGGTCCTGACTTGTGCAGGCCCTCGAACGCGTTTTCCATGAAATCCGAGAGCTCGCTCTCGCGCCTCGAAAGATCTCTTTCGATTTCCTTGCGGTAGGCTATCTCGACTTCCAACGATCTCGCCATCTGCTGCAGACGGGTGATCTCTCGCAGGCGGTCGTCGGCACTATCCATATCTGCGTAGCTTTCCGCCGGAATGACGCGAGTGTGACAGTTGCAGATTTTGGCAAACGGAGCCGCAAGAGCCTCGCCTGCCATGGCTGCCGCCGGGTAAGCGCAAAAGAGACTGAAAGTATGGGTATTGGCCAGATCGTTCAAGAGTTCTTCCAGGCGGATCGCCGCAGCCTGATTGCCATCCGACCAGAGGAGCGCGACCATCTCTCCGAACACTCGTACACGCGTTCCTCTTTCTGAGGCCCCGGCGATCAAACGGCCAACAGACTCACGAAAACGCTGCGGCTCGGGAGAACCATCGAGCATAAACTTCGATAGAGTTTCGGCCGCATCGAGCGAGACAAATCGCTGCCGGCCGCGCAGGTCTTCCAGGTCGAGATTGCGCGCCCCGAGGTGGGTTTCAATATCCTCGAGGTGAGTTCGTGTGGCGATGACGATGCAGCTTTCGCCGGCCTCCAGACCGGCGCCGATAAATCCGCTCACCGATCCCACCAGGAAATCGTCGCTCTCATACAACTGGACGAAATGTTCGGATTCGCGCATTTCATTCCAGCTCACTCTCGGAGCGAACCCGCCACTATTGTTATGTTGAGTTTGCCGCGGCATTAGTGTCTCTCTTGCCTGGCTTAAGGTGTCCATAAGAACTATGGTTCTATGGGCTTTTGTGTGGGTGCCATATCAGCCGATTGCAAGTGGGGGACTGCGGCGACCGTCATCCCGTAGGGATGACGTAGTTGCCGTGTCTTCACGGTACGAGCCACACAAAAAAACCCATAGTGCCAAAACTTCTTTCTGCATCGTCAGTGCGTATCAAAGTCCGAACGACACATCAGAGAAGGTCTCCGGGCAACCGCTGTTCCCGGATTAGAGTTTTGGCTAATCGATTTTCTGGCGTTTTTATTGCCCCACGAATAAACTACGAAAGTCCTTTCGCAGAAGTTCGAGCGCGAAGTTATTCGTGTCAGTTGCGGCTAACAACATCGTGGCATTAGGTCTGCAAGATGAGAGCAAAACAACCTGGCGTCTCATCGTTGAAGTGTGGGAGCCGTGGACGGATCGCCGGGATGAGATCGGCTCACGCCACGACTTTTGTAATCACTTCACCGGCAAAATCCGTCAGCCGCTCGAATCGGCCATTGTGGAGGTAGGTAAGACGAAGATGATCGAGTCCAAGTAAGTGAAGGATGGTTGCGTGGATGTCGCGGGGATGCGCGCGGTCGGTAACGGCGCGGTACCCGATCTCGTCGGTGGCTCCGACCACCGTGCCGCCCTTGATCCCGCCGCCGGCCATCCAGATAGAGAAGCCGTAGGGGTTATGGTCCCGGCCTTTGCCGTTTTGTGAAACGGGCGTCCGGCCGAACTCCGCTCCCCAAACCACCAGGGTCTCGTCCAGCATTCCCCGGCGCTTGAGGTCCTTCAGCAGCGCGGCCACCGGCTTGTCGGTGCCGCCGCCCATCTTTTCATGGTTCTGGACGACGTTATCGTGGGCATCCCATTGCCAGGTCACCGGACCTCCGCCCGAGAAAAGCTGCACGAATCTTACGCCACGCTCTACCAAACGGCGCGCGAGCAGGCAGCGTGTCCCGAACTCCGCAGTCACGGGATCGTCCAATCCATAGAGCCGTTTCGTCTCCGTAGTTTCCCGCCGGAGATCGATCGCCTCGGGCGCCGCGCTCTGCATCCTGTAGGCCAGCTCGTAGGAGGCGATGCGGGCTGAGAGATCGGTCCCGTCCGGCGCGAGGGTTAGCTCGTTCATCTCCCGAATGTAATCGAGCATCTTGCGCTGTTCGCGATCACCCATCTCGTTTGGACGGGTAAGGTGCAATATCGGCTTCTGTCCCCCTCGAAGCACCGTTCCTTGATAAAGTGCGGGCAAATACCCGGAATCCCACATTGGCGCGCCGCCTTCCGGCAACCCCTGCGGCTGTGGAAGGACGCAATACGCAGGCAGGTTCTGGTTTTCGGTCCCCAGGCCGTAAGTGACCCAGCTCCCGACCGACGGATGACCCTGCATCGTCCGGGAGGTAACCATCTGGTACATCGCCGGGGCATGGACGAAGCTCTCCGTATAGCAGGAGCGTATCACGGCCAGATCATCCGCGCACGTCGCTATGTGCGGGAAAAGATCTGATATCTCGAGGCCGGACTGGCCATACTTGTTGAATTTCCACGAGCTGCCCATCAGCGGCGTGCCGCCATTGATGAACTGGCTCTTGATGGTCCCGTAGCTCGACGGCAGCGGTTGGCCGTGCATCTTGGCGAGCTGCGGCTTGGGGTCGAAGGTCTCGACATGGCTCGGCCCGCCGACCATAAATAGGAAGATGATGGATTTCGCTTTCGGCTTGAAATGAGGCTCCCGAGGGGCGAGTGGGCTGGATTTGAGTCGAGAGTCTGGAGTCGAGAGTCGAGAGGAATCAGCGCCGGCCTCCTGCGCGAGGAGGGCAGCGAGAGCGAGCCCGCCGAGGCCTCCGCCGGCTCGGAAAAGGAAATCCCTACGAGTGCATGCACAGGGGAGGTGGCCCTGCTTTTGATGGAGACTATCTATTTCGTCAGGTTTCATTTGATGTACGCAAATTCATTAAGATTCAGGGTCGCCAGGCACAGGTCTTGACACGCTGCGGCGCGCGACCTTGCCAACTCGGATCCATGAACGGCAGGGAGGGCCAACGATTCCCTCGGTTTCTCTGGCTTGCCGAGAAGAGCTTGTTGCTCCGCTAGAAATCTGGCGGCAAGCGCGCGCTCCTTGGCCGTCGGCGGGCGGGCGAGCGCGATTTCATACAGCCGCCCGATCGTCTGCCGGTCGTCTCCGTTTTCGGACAGTAGCCGCTTCGCCAGGACGCGGCTCTGTTGGAGCATCCATTCGCTGTTGATCAATGTCAATGCCTGGAGCGCGTGAACGCTCTTTCCACGTGCCGCGCAAGAAGACATGAAGTCCGGTTGGTCGAACACCGCCATCATCGGCAGCCGCACGTTCCGCTTGCGGAATAGGTAGAGGCTGCGGCGGGTGTGCTGCCGGGGATCCGCGGAAACCGGCCAGAGATTGTCCGGCTCGCTTTCAGTGAAAATCGTGTCGTAGACTTCCGGCTCCAGAGGCACGTGGACGGAAGGCCCTCCCATCACGGGGTTCAGAGCGCCGTTAACCGCCAGAATTGAATCTCTCAGAGCTTCCGCGTCCAGCCGTTTCCGGTTCATTCGCCAGAGTAGGCGGTTCTCCGGATCGACTTTCGCTTCCGCCGGTTTGAATTCGCTCGATTGCCGGTAAGCGCTGGAAGTCACGATAAGGAAGTGCATCCGCTTGAGAGACCAGGGCGTCAACTGGGACGATGGACGATGGACGATGGACGATCGCATATATGTTTCCATCGTCCATCGTCCATCGTCTATCGTCGGCGAGACGAGTTCACTCGCAAGCCAATCCAACAGCTCCGGGTGCGTCGGCTTCTGCCCGTTATGCCCGAAGTCGTTGGGCGTCGCCACGATGCCGCGCCCGAAATAATAATGCCAGAGTCGATTCACGATCACGCGAGCGGTGAGTGGATTATCCGGCGAAGCCAGCCAGCGGGCGAGCTCAAGTCTCCCGGTTCC
Source organism: Chthonomonadia bacterium (assembly GCA_041487935.1). Classification (GTDB taxonomy): domain Bacteria; phylum Armatimonadota; class Chthonomonadetes; order Chthonomonadales; family CAJBBX01; genus JBGPOG01. The sequence continues at coordinate 8,755 of JBGPOG010000077.1, forward strand.
GTCGCCGGCGCCCGGCTTATTCTCTTCGACGGAGCTCGCCAAGCGAATCGAAGCCGGCGACATTGTGGCTGACTTGGCGTTTGCAAGACACGTCGGAACTCCTGGATGAACCTCCGAACCGGGATTGTGCGGGTCTCCGCGGACGAGGAGGTGCGTTTCCGGTACCGGTGAGATCGTCTCAGCGACACCAAGGGCCGCTGGTAGATCCTCAGGAGCCTTAGCTTCGATCGCGAATATCTGCTGTCTGAGCGCCGCACGTTTGGCTTTGTCAACTGGGTTCAGGACGGCAACAACTTCATCCCACGAGATATTGAGCTGGGTCCCGGCCTCTCCCGCTAGCTTCTTTTGCTCCGAAGTCCGCGTCCTTTCCTCGATAGCGAGCGCCGCTTTATATTCCGGCGGGAGCTTTTCCGATTTCTGTTTGCGAATCAGCTCGCGATACGGCTTCTCGATGGAGGCGATCTGGGCTTCTATCGGCTTGACCTGCTCCTTGATCGCCTTTACGGCGTCTTCGTAGGCTTTTTTCTGTACGGGACTAGCCGGCTCGAAGTCCTTGTTGGTGGTCGCGCCGAAGAAGGCCTGGAGGCGGTAATAGTCGGCTTGAGGGATCGGGTCGAATTTGTGATCGTGGCATTTCGCGCAGCCGACGGTCAGGCCGAGGATGCCGTTTCCAATACCGTTCACGGCCTCGGTCAGCCACTCTTGGCGCATCTCCTTAGGATCGAGATTGCCGCCCGTAATATGAAAAGGTCCGGCGCGGAGGAAGCCGGTTGCGGTGCGAAGATTGAATAGGCTTGAGAATAGCGCGGGCGGCGCGTTGCCGGCGCCAGCCTTCGATTGGACCGCGATTCCTGATAACTGAGCGCTCACGCGGTCTGCCTGCGCGGTGGTTATGTGCATTGCCGCCGCTTCCGCGATCAGGTCTCCGGCGACTTGCTCGATGAGGAATCGGTCATATGGCTTGTCCTCGTTGAGCGACCGAACCACCCAGTCCCGATACCGCCAGGCCTGCGGCCTGTCAAGGTCGTGCTCGTAACCATTGCTTTCCGCAAAACGGACCACGTCCAGCCAGTTCTGCGCCCAGCGCTCCCCGTAATGCCGAGAAGCCAACAGACGCCGCACAACCTTCTCGTAGGCATCGGGAGATTTATCGGATACAAATGCGGCCACATCCGGCGGCTCCGGAGGCAGCCCGGTGAGATCGATAGTCACACGCCGAATGAGCATCCGCCGGTCTGCATCGACGGAAGGCGTAAGCCCCTTCTTCTCGAGCGAGCTTAGAATAAAAGCATCGATCGGGTTCCGAACCCAAGAGGCGCGCTTGACCTTTGGGACCGGCGACCGAACGGGCTTTTTGAAGGCCCAATGCGACTCGTCCGCTCCGATCGGAGTAGACGCGCACAATACGAGAAAAGATAGGAGGCAAGCTGCTCTCATTTCCGCCTCTCGAGATCAAGCCGGGATTTTTGAAGATTACATGTTATTCTAGCGCATTCGGCAAATATTGGCAATCATCTGACATCATGAGAAGCAGGAAGCGCCCGCTCGATAGCGAATCTGTACCAAAAATCATCTTCCATTCCAAGGAGGGATTCCATGTGCCAGGTGTCTCGGCGTGAAATGCTCGCGAGTAGCGCGGCGGCGTTTGCCCTGATCGAGGAGATTGAAGCCCGGCCCGCCGCTGCGGCCCAGGTGAACGAGGTCGATCGGGTGGCGCCTGACGTCTACTTTCATCAAGGCGACCTGGAGGGCAAGGGGCACTGCAACAACGGCTGGATTATTTTCGAGGATTACGTCCTTGTCATCGACGCAAACTTCCCGTCCGGAGCGGAGAACATCATTCCCAAAATCCGGGCGATTACACAAAAGCCTATCCGCTTTGCCTTTGATACACACCACCATGGCGACCATGCTTACGGCAACCAGGTTTGGGTCGACCAGGGTGCGGTGCCGATTGCGCATACCGGCGTCATCGAGGAGATGAAGAAGTACGAGACCGGATACTATGGCGGCAAGCCCGGCCGATGGGAAGATACGGCGAAGGATCGTGCGGATGTAAGAGCCAGCAAGCTGAAGCCGCCGTCCGTACTCTTCCCACGAGAATTGTTCTTCGACGACGGCAAGCACCGTGTCGAGCTGCATCACCTAGGCGTGGCGCATACGCACGGCGATGCATGGGCCTGGCTGCCGAAGGAAGGAATTCTCTTCTCTGGTGACGCCTGCGTCAATGGTCCGTACAACTATGTCGGCGATGGCAACGTGGAGAAATGGCTTCACACGCTGGATGCGGCCAAAAGGTTCGGCGCGCGCATTGTATGTCCCGGTCACGGCCCGCGCGACGATAGCGGTGTCTTGCATGACCAGCAGGTGTTCTTCAAATCTCTGCGCGAGCAAGTTGGCGCGCTCGTGAAGTCCGGCAAGACCCCTGCCGAAGTGAAGGCCGCGGTGCCTCAAGTTCAGGCGGCGCTAAAGGGCAACGCACAAATCCGCCGTTACGTGGGGGATTCGCTGGCGGGTCAAGTTGAAAAGGTGCTTCGGGAAATGACGGGTAAAGGATTTGCGCGTATATCTGGAGAGAGCCGGCTCGCCAAACACGTCCATGCGCATCAG
>JBGPOG010000078.1:0-11361 GCA_041487935.1 Chthonomonadia bacterium
CAAGAAAACTCGAAGACCGGCGGCGGAGGAACTGCATGAAGAGGGCCGGCCGATGAGCGATCCACAGGCGGGTGGTGCCGGCAACTCCCCGTCCTTCGACGCTCTGGTCGCCGCGTACGAAAAGAAGATCTTCAATGTGATCTACCGGATCCTTGGAGACTACGAGGAAGCGGCCGATCTGACGCAAGAGACCTTTATTAGCGCTTATCGAGCGTTTGACCGATTCCGAGGCGATTCGAAAGTCTATACCTGGCTTTACCAGATCGCGATCAACCACTGCCGCAACCGCCTCCGCCAACGCGGTCGAACGCAGGGCTTGAAAATCGAGTCTCTCGATCAGCCGCGCGATTGGGACAACGAGGGAGATTCGTTCCAGCGCGAAATCGCGGATTCCACGCGCGCTCCGCATGTCGTCTTGGAAGATAAGGAGCTCCGCGAGCGCATTTTGATCGCCGTACAATCGCTGCCGCCGGATTACCGAGAAGTGGTTGTTCTACGGGAGATGCAGGGCATGTCCTACAACGATATCGCCGCTGCCACAAAGCTCTCACTAGACAACGTGAAGACCAGGTTGTCTCGCGCACGCGCAATGCTCCGTCGCAAGCTGGAGCACTATTACAGGGACCTATGAACCTTCCCCCGCACTTTCGCCCACATTAGCGGATATTGTGCGGCAAGGATGACAGGAATCGGAGGATATCGCGAGTGTTTTTTGCCTGTGCTACTGTACGGCTGCGCGCAGTGATAGTGGTTCTGTCGGTATTTGTAGCAGCCGCGAATACTGCCAATGCATCCCCCCAGCAGCCGCCCCCCCCAAAGATTGCCGACATTATCGTTCTGGGTTCGAACAAGATTAATAAGACCTCCGTGCTGGCCACGTCCGGTCTAAAGGTAGGCGATCCACTGACACAAGACTTATTGGATAAAGCCAAACGGCAATTGCTTCAAACAGGCAATTACGGAGGCCACAAAACCGATCCGAACGATGGCATTGTGATAAAGGCCGAGATTGAGGAGAACAATGCGAAGGTCGTGATTGAAGTCGATGAAAACGACGTGGTAAGAGGCATCCAAATTACGGGGTCGGGCCCTATTCCGGTCAAGACGATCCAGAATTTGCTTAGCACGAAGGAGGGTTTGGTCCTCAATATGCCAACCCTTCAGCAGGACGTTGTCAAGATACGCAATATATATGATGAGAAGGGCTACCAGGCATTCGTCGACCCCGACAACGTGGGAATGAAAGACGGCATCCTGAACATACCCATTGTTGTCGGCAAGATCTCCAACATCAAGCTCACAGGCCTCAAGAAGACACGCCCATTCGTCGTCCTGCGCGAAATGCAGCAGAAGAAAGGCCAGTATTTTAACATCGCCCAGATTAAGCGCGATCTGACGGCGATCCTGAATACAGATCTGTTCGAAAACGTGGAGCCAGGGTTTGGATACCCGCCTCCGCCTGGCAATGTTGAGTTGAATCTCAACATCACCGAGAAGCGAACAGGGACCGTCGAGCTGGCGGTGGGTTACGGCAGCCAGGGAATTGTCGGTCGCGCCGGGATCGGAGAAAAGAACTTTCTTGGGAAGGGGCAGGAGGTCAATCTCTCCTGGGAGACAGGCGGGAGGGCTAATCGGAACAGTTTTGAGGTGGGATTTACCGAGCCCTGGCTCGACAGGCGGCACACCTCGCTGTCCATCAATCTGTTCGACAAAACGGTTTATCGCTTCTCCCAACAGATCGGCAGCTTGACCGGGATTTCGAATAATACCGACGACAACGTCTATTTCGAAACGCATACGGGCGGGCAGATAACGGTCAGCCGGCCGTTCTTGAGGGTCTATCGAGGATTTGTGGGGCTGCGCTTCGACAATATCCGGGTGCCGACTCTTACTTCGCTCAACGATACGGACTTGGCCGTCCTTCAAAACGGCCCGATTGCCAATCTCAATCTGCGGCTAACGCACAATACGCGCGATTTCGACCTTGAGCCGGCTTCCGGCGGATACGAAATCTTCACGACGGACATCGGCAGGGCAGACCTCAAGCCTGTAACCACTTTCAACGGTCTCACCGCGACGGGGGTTTTTGGCGTACTGAATTATCAGCGCTTCGGGATCGATGCCCGCCGGTATATCAGCACCAAGGGCCGCCGTTTGAACCCGAAAGACAAGCGGACGGTTTTCGCATTCAGAATGCTGGCCGGCACGTCTAATGGCACACTGCCGTTCTCGGAGCTTTACTATGTAGGAGGAGCGGAGACGCTTCGCGGCTATAACGAGGATCGCTTCTGGGGGTCGAACATGATTTTGGGTTCGGTCGAGCTGCGCCACCCGCTGGCCAACAGCCTCACGGGCGTTTTGTTCACCGATGCCGGCGATGCCTGGGGCGGGCCGTACGAGAATGTGCGGCTGCAGGGCTTCACCCAGCATTCCGGTTTCAGCCCTTCGGTGGGAGTTGGCCTGGGGCTTCGCGTCGTAACTCCGATCGGCCCGATCCGCATCGACGAAGGCTTCGGCCGCGAAGGAGCGCACACGCACTTCAGCATCGGGCATGTTTTTTAGGGATGAAGGATGAAGGATGAAGGATGAAGGATGAAGGATGAAGGATGAAAACCCTGGGAACTTTGTAGGGTTTCTCAGCGGAGTTCGCCGTACCGTTCGCCCCATCATTCCTTGTACCTGTTCGCTCTGTCGTGCTATAATACGTCGGCTTTAAGCCGGAGAGGAGTCTCAAACAATGTCTCAATCGCCCACGTGGTGGCGCGCGCTGGTACTTTCCACCATTGTGTTGTGTATAGTCTTTGCTGTTCGGGCATCTGGCGATGACAAAAAGAACGGAACATTCGCCACCGTAGACCTGGTCAAGCTTCAGCAAGAGTTCAAAGCCAAGGCTGCCGTCGAAGGTGAAATCGCCTCCATGCAAGGCAGGTTGGAGCGTGCGCTGCAACGCCGTGACGCCATGCCGCTATTGACCGAGGAGGAGCATAAGGAGTTAGACCAGCTCGTCGACAAAGACATTTCCGCCCGGAACGACAAGGAAAAAAAGCGGATCGAAGAGATTACAACCAAGGGCAATACCCTGAGTCTCGAGGCGACCAAGCTCCGGCAGCGCGATCAGAAAGATCTCAGTGAAGCGGATAAGAAAAAGATCAACGAAAACGAGCAAGCGGCTCAGAAGACCCTAGGTGTAATCAACTCCTTGCGCGACGACGGAACCAATAAACTGAAGCAGTTCATCAACACAAATTCGGAAACGCTGATGGCGCAGATTCGCAAGGCCGTCGGCAAGATTGCGGAACAGAAGAACATTTCGCTCGTGTTCAACAGTGAGGTGGCGCTATATGCTGGGACGGATATTACCCCGCAAGTGGTCACCGAGCTCAACAAAAAGTAGCGCGCATTACGCGCCCATACTCCTGGCGGTCTGGATGCTTCCGGGGTGCCGTCACGAAACAATCGCGCGGGCCGGGTTGGCTCCGGGTTACGTAGATATTGCAAAACTCGTGCGCGAACATCCCGGATGGCAAGAAGTCCTGAGCCTGGACAAAATGATGGCGCAAAGCTCGCAGCCGGTGTTTCGGCGGGCTCAGCCATTATTAGGTCTTCCCGCAATTCGCCCTTCGTCGCCGCTTGTCGAAAAGAACGCCTTTCGCGACCGGGCCGCGGGGCGGGAGAAGGATCTCATCGCGAGAGTCACGGAAGCCGCGCACGATCGTATCGGAAAACTGCAGAACACCCTTCGGCGAAGAACGGAGCGGGCGGTGGAGCGCGAACAACGGAGAGGGGCGGCGCTGGTCGCGCAAGATATACAGACTGAAGAGGTTCGCCTTCGCGAGATTGAAAGGCGGGCAGTGGCCGGGAGCGTCCGGGTCGAACATGTAAATCTGCGCGATTTGCATCTCAAAGAGATCGCTCTCCAGAGCCGGTTCGATGCGTATGCGCCCTTCCCGGGTACGATTCGCGACGAGACTGCACAAAAACTCAAGCAAACACGCGATGACATTGCTGGGATCGAGGCTCGTCTGAGTGAGATCGAGCAGCGCGAGGCGCAGAAGCGTGACCAGGCCCTGATCGATTTCAAGAAACAGCGTACTGCAGACGAAGTGAAGCGAATGGACGAATTCCGGAAATCACGGGAGCAAGAGATCGCCCGGACGGTTTCGGAGAGCCAGCAGATCGTGGACTTCGAATTGGGAACACTGTCCCCACTTCAAGTGCCGGATCGGACTAACGCCGCTCCCGTTCCCGAACTAACGCTGCCGCCGCCGTCGGCGTTCGCATCAAATCCCGCTTCAACCCCGGCCCGCCGGCCTGCTGAAGCTCTTTCATCGATTGGCGCTCTTAAGGAGCAAAGGCGGCGGCTGATCGATTTCCTTCGATCCGATGTGGAACGCAGGGTCGCGCGCATCGCTACCGAACGCAAATGGCGCATCGTGTTTTCCAAATCGCAAGAATCCGGCCCGGATCGGACGCGAGAGGTCGCAGAGATCCTTCGAACGGAGTGGACCCTAACCGCCGGGCTTTAACGCGCAAACGGAAGCTCATGATCGAATTCAACGAGCCTCAAAACACGGACGGCCTCATACCCGTTCGTCCTCGAACGGTAGCGGAGCTTGCAGTGAGCGTCAGCGGCGCCGTTGAGGGCGACGACGCAGCCGTCATCCACGGCGGCGCCAGCATCGAAGACGCCGAGGTTGGGGATGTTGTCTTCGCGGAGAACGCCCGGTTCCTTTCGCAGGCGGAGAAGTCCCGTGCGTCCGCAATCGTGGCATTCTTGGAAGCCACCACTCCGGACAAACCCCTGATAAAAGTCGACAACCCGCGCTACGCGTTTATCAAGATCCTGGAGCTCTTCAGGCCAAAGCTTCACGCAAAACCCGGCGTTCATCCGACCGCCATACTGGGAGAGCGCCTCGTTTCTGGCGCTGATTTGAGTATCGGCGCTCATGTCGTCATCGGGGACAACGCGCGCATCGGCGATGGATGCGTTATTTTTCCCGGCTGCGTGGTTGGAGACGACTGCGTTCTTGGCGCGAACTGTGTTCTCTATCCCAATGTTACGCTGTACCATGGGTGTGTGCTTGGCGATCGGGTAGTGCTGCACAGCGGGGTAGTCATCGGGGCGGATGGATTTGGGTATATGCGGATCGGCGGGGAGATCATCAAAGTCCCGCAAATTGGAATTGTCGAGATTGGCGACGACGTGGAGATTGGGTCGAACACGACGGTCGATCGCGCTAAGACTGGATCCACGTTTATTGGCGCTCGGACCAAAATCGATAATCTGGTCCAGATCGCCCACAACGTCAAGATCGGCGAGGACTGCATTGTGGTCGCGCAGGCGGGAGTGGCCGGAAGCTGCGAGCTGCGGCGCGGCTCGATGGTTGCCGGCCAAGCGGGATTAAAAGACCATACTGTGATCGGCGAAGGCGCGATCGTCCTGGCGCAAGCAGGCGTCTTCGGCGACGTAGCGCCCGGAGAAGTTGTTTCAGGCTATCCCGCGAGGCCGCACCGCGACAGACTGCGGCAAGACGCTGCAGCATCGAAGCTGCCGGGTTACCTCCAGAGAATTCGCCAGTTAGAAAAGGCGAATTCGGATTTGGAATTTCGGTGTTTGCGCCTCGAGCAGGCCGTAAACGCTTTGGTCAATGCTCCCGGCTCCATCGATGAGGGCTAATTCGCGCTCGGATTGCGCGGTGCAAGCGGCCAGCGTACAGCAGACGACGCTTGGTTCGGCGGTTGAGATTGCCGGAATCGGAATGCACACCGGCGCCGAAAGCCGCGTAATCCTGAATCCTGCTCCGCCTGGATTCGGTATACAATTTGTGACCGGCGCGGGCGGAATACCGGCTCGCGCCGAATTTGTCGCTGGCACCCGCCGCTGCACCTCCCTGGCTTCGGGCGAGGCCCAGATGGACACAGTGGAGCACTTGCTGTCCGCCCTGGCCGGGCTCGTGGTGGACAACGTAGAAATCCGCGCCGATGGACCCGAGCTGCCCATCCTGGATGGAAGCGCAATTGGTTGGGTGAATGCTATCATAGAGGCGGGTATTGTTGAGGTGCCTCAGCCGGTCTGTTTCCGCGAAATTGACCGGCCGTTGGTCTTAAGTGACGGAGACTCCTGGTTAATCGCCAGACCTGCAGCAAACTTTTCTATTACGTGCGCGACTCAATTCGATCACCCGCTGCTTGGTACTGAGATCAAGATATTTGACGGCAGGTCTGACACGTACGTTCGTGAAATCGCGCCAGCCAGGACATTTGGGTTCATCGAGGAGGTCGAATCGCTGCTCGCCGCCGGACTTGCGCGTGGCGGGAACATGAATAACGCGCTCGTTATCTATCCGGACCGGTTTTCGAGCGAGCAGCGTGTTCAGCAAGAGTGCATAAGTCACAAGATTTTGGATCTTATCGGGGATCTGTCGCTGGTGGGCGGGCGTTTGCTTGCCAACGTCACCGCGATCCGCCCGAGCCACCAGATCAATACTCGTTTTGCCGCGATGCTCGCGTGTTCCGCAGAACCGCGCGGCTAACCGGGACTTCGTGCGAAGGAGAACCACCGTGCTAGACGTCGAACAAATCAGGGCCGTGCTGCCTCACCGCTATCCGATGCTTCTGGTGGATCGCATTCTGGAGCTCGAACCCGGAAAGCGCGCTGTAGGGCTAAAGAACGTTACCATAAACGAAGACTTTTTCAACGGCCATTTTCCCGGCCAGGCCATGATGCCCGGGGTCCTTATCGTTGAGGCAATGGCCCAGGTCGGCGGCATCTTATTACTCACTTTACCAAACGGTGAAGACAAGCTGGCGGTCATCGGCGCGATGGAGAACGTCCGATTTCGAAAGCCGGTTGTTCCGGGAGACACCTTGATCTCGGAGGTCGAAGTCATAGCATTCCGGCGCTCATTCGGCAAATTGAAGATGACCGGCAGGGTAAACAACGAGGTCGTGGTTTCCTGCGATCTTACGTTCGGGCTCGTCGATCGTCGTAAGGCGGAGAGGCCGGACTTTGGGTCGGCGCAACCAGGAGCATAGCGAATGGGGAGATCAGTCCATCCCAGCGCCATTGTCCATCCGGGTGCAGACCTTGGGGAAGGCGTTGTCATCGGGCCGTTCTGCGTCGTCGCGGATGACGTCCAGATTGGGGAGGGGACGCGCCTCCGGCCGAGCGTGGTGATAGAGACCGGTACTCGTATTGGGAAGAACTGCGAGGTCTGGTCCGGATCGGTCATAGGCGGTCCGCCCCAGGATCACAAGTACAAGGGCGAGCGAAGCCTGGTGATTCTGGGCGACGAGAACGTAATCCGGGAGTATGTTACGCTGCATCGCGCCGTCGGCGATGGAGTTGCGACAACAATCGGCAACAAGAATTGGATCATGGCCTATGCGCATGTTGGGCACAACTGCGAAATCGGCAACAACTGCACGTTGTCCAGTTACGTTGGGCTAAGCGGGCACGTTTCTGTCGAAGACGGGGTCGTCGTCGGCGGAATGGTGGGCATTCATCAGTACAGCCGGATTGGGAAGCTCGCAATGATCGGCGGCGTTAGTAAAGTCAACCAGGACATTCCGCCCTTCATGCTGGCCGACGGAAGCCCGGCCAGAGTGCTCGACCTCAACCGTATCGGCCTTAAGCGATTTGGTGTTCCCTCGAGCGTGCGCAGCGTACTGCGACAAGCGTACAAGCTGCTTTACAGGTCGAACCTGACCCGTTCGGAAGCGATCGAGCGGATCGAGGAGGAACTGGAGCACAGCAACGAGCTGGCATACCTCCTGCAGTTCATGCAAGGAACCGCCAGCGGATTTGCCGGTCGCGGCAACGAGAACCAACGATAACGGCGAGCAGATGTCCATGGAAGCGTCAATTGCCCTGATTTCCGGGGAGGTGTCTGGCGATATCGTGGGCGCCGCTCTCGTGGAGCAGATTAAATCACAAGGCGGTGGCATTCAGCTCTGGGGCATCGGAAGCCGTAGGATGGCCGCAGCCGGGGTTGACTTACTATACGACTCCGGCGATTGGAGCGCCATCGGATACATCGAGGCGATCAAACTCTATCCGACGCTTCGGTTCAAGATGTATCCCCACGTAATCCGAGAGCTCGATAAGCGCCGGCCGAACGTTGCAATCCTGATCGACTTTGGCGCCTTCAATATGAAGGTAGCCCGCTGGTGCGCGGCGAAAGGGATAAAGGTCCTTTATTACTTCCCGCCGGGCTCATGGCGGAAAACCGGCAAATCCGGGGAAGAGCTTGCCCGGGTCTGTACGCAGATCGCGACGCCCTTTCCATGGTCTGCCGAGCGGCTGAAGCAGTTCGGAGCTAACGTCGAGTTTGTGGGCCATCCGCTGTTGGAGATCGCCCGGCCCACGATGTCCAGAGAACAGTTCGCCGATGTGTTCGGCCTGGACGCGGATTTGCCCATCATCGGATTGCTGCCGGGCAGCCGCGGTTTTGAGGTCGAACATAATACGCACGCCATGTTCGGCGCCGCGAGACTGATCAACCGCGATCTGCACGGGGCGCAATTTGTGGTGGCGAGCGCATCGCCGGGAATCCGTAAGAAGGTCGAGACGCAGCTTGTCGAGGAGATGGAACGAGCGGAAGAAACCGCTGGAAACGGGAAAGGCCATCAGGCTGTGCCTGACGGAGACGAGGCGGTTGCCGAGTCGCGTCTCGTAACGCCTGAAGGCGTGGTTGTAGCCGGCGACCTGTCTCACGTATCCGATTTCGAAGCCAGGCTGCGGCGGCAGGTAAACCCGCTGCCCGTTGCGATTGCCGAGGGCCGCCAGTATGACGTTATGGCGCATGCGGATGTCCTGATTGTCTGCTCCGGCACGGCGACCCTGGAGGCGGCGATCGTCGGGACGCCGATGGTCATCATCTATCGCGGCTCGCGGCTCATGGAGCTGGAATACAAGCTCCGCATGATCAATCGTCTCGAGCATATCGGACTTCCGAACATAATCGCCGGCAAGCGCATCGTTCCGGAATTGATCCAGCACGACGCGACGCCCGAAGCGCTCGCGCACCATGCCCTGGAGTTTCTGAAAAATCCGGCGGTTCGAGCGCAGGCAAAGGCGGACCTGAAATCGGTTCGAGATACATTGGGCGAACCGGGGGCCAGCCGGCGAGTGGCGGAAATGGCATTGCAGTTGGCGGGGATTGTGACATAGCTTTGCTGTTGGCGCTAAATTGATTGAATTGCCAGCAGGACTGAATCGCCGGGCTTGAGAACGGCATTATGCCTTCCCCTCCAGGCATAGCTTACTTGATGCGAGAATCTAGAAATGGCCGATCACAAAAGCAAATCAAATAAACCGCTGGTGCTGACCGACAAGAAAAGGGCGCGCGAAGTTGAACGCCGGCTGCTGGCGTATCTCAAGCCGAATCGGAAAGCCCTTATAGCAGGGTTGTTTTGCGCTGCCGGAACAGCGGGGGTAACAACGCTTATTGCCGTGGCCATCAAGTTCATCATCGATGCGATGAAAGAAGGCGCTGTTGGCCGGTTGAACTTCGTTTGTATCGTCGGCGTTATTGTGATGACTGCAAAGGGCCTTCTCGGTTACGGGCAAGCTTATTACCTTTCACTCGTATCGCAACGAGTAACAACGCGATTGCGAGAGGAGATATTCGCCCACCTTCACACCCTCTCTCTGTCATTCTTTAACCGCCGGCGAACCGGCGCAATCATGTCCACGCTAACAAATGACGTTCCGGTCATTCAGAACGCGACGATGACCGTGCGGGACATTGTTGCGGCGCCACTAATTATTGTAGTCAGCTTCTGTATGCTTTTCTATACTAGCTGGCGGATGACGCTAGCTGCGGTTATTCTCGTTCCGATCATGGGACTGGTTATCGACCGGATCAGCAAACGCATGCGCCGCATTTCGGATCTTGTTCAAGTCAAGCTTGCGGATATCACGACGATCATCGAAGAAACGGTCGCCGGCGTGCGAATTATCAAATCATTCGCCACAGAAACCCACGAGATTAGCCGATTCAGTGAGGAAAATGAGCGGACGTACCGTACAGTAATCTCCGGCGTCCGTCAGAGCGCCAAGCTTCGGCCGATTGTCGAATTCATCGGCGGATTTGGGATCGCCTTAGTGCTTTTCTTGGCAGGTAATGAAGTGGCCAGGAACGAGAGGCTTCTCCAAGAACACCTGCCGGCCATCAGCAGAATGACGACAGGAGGCCTTGCGCTGTTCGTCTATCTGCTTCAGCAGATCGCGCGCGCGGTGAGCGATCTTGGAAGCATCAACGTCACGCGCCAGCAGGCTCTCGCGGCAGCGGACCGGATATTCACGGAGGTCCTCGACCAGAAGAGCGAAGTCGTTGAGAAGGCGGATGCGCGTGCCATGCCCGCGATCGAAGGCCGTGTTACATTTGAGAACGTAACGTTTGCCTATGGCGACGGCGCCAACGTGCTCGAAGGGATTTCGTTTGATGTGAATCCTGGCGAGGTTGTCGCACTGGTGGGTTTGAGCGGGGCGGGGAAGAGCACGTTGGTCGACCTCATCCCGCGGTTCTACGACGTAAATGAAGGCAAGATCACGGTCGACGGAATCGACATTCGCGACGTGCAGATCCATTCGCTGCGGCGCCAGATAGGCATCGTGCCCCAGGAGACGTGGCTGTTTGCCGGCACGCTGCGCGATAACATCGCATATGGCCGCCGCGACGCCGGCGAAGAGGAAATCTGCAACGCGGCTTACTCCGCCAATGCCTACTTTATTGAAGGAATGCCCGAAAAGTTCGACACAGTCGTGGGTGAGCGCGGAGTTAGATTGTCCGGCGGCGAGCGGCAGCGCATCGCGATCGCTCGCGCCATTTTAATGAATCCCAGGATTCTTATTCTCGACGAAGCCACGTCGTCTCTGGATGCTTCGTCCGAAGCTCTCGTTCAGGAAGCTCTCGATCAACTCATGAAGGGCCGGACGACGATTGTGATCGCTCACCGGCTCTCCACGATACTAGGAGCCGATCGAATTCTGGTCATGGAAGGCGGCAAGATCGTCCAGGCGGGGAGCCATGCGGAGCTTCTCGCGGCCGGCGGCCTCTACGCTCAGCTATACGAGCGGCAATTTCGCGCGGAGCTGCAAGATTCAGATAAATGAATCGTCAAACATTTGAAGAAATATTGAACGAGCATTGAGTCGTCATCCCGAGCATTTTACCGCGCCTAACGCGGCGTTGAGCGTAAGAAACTGTCACAGCCCCCGTCATCCCTGTATAGACCGGAGACATAGTTTACAGTTGGTCGGAGACATGGTTTACACTATTTGTCCTCATGGCGTAATGGATATCCTCCAGTTGAGCATCAAGTTGCTCTTTGGGAGGAAACCGCCATGCCATGGTC
>JBGPOG010000079.1:0-11137 GCA_041487935.1 Chthonomonadia bacterium
GCGCTCCGCAGAGTCTCGCGCCTAGGTCTGGATACAGCGCCCATCATCTACTTTGTAGAAGGCAATCCGGATTTTCATGCGCTTTGTGTTCCCTTTTTCCAAGCAATAGACTCGGGCGCATGCGAGGCTTTTACCTCAACAATAACATTGCCTGGAACCCTGATGCACCCATTGCGGAACAACGATTTCGCGCGGGAGACCGCTTTCCGCAATCTCTTGTTGACAACCGAGCGGGTAACTACTGTTCCGCTGTCTGTTGTCATCGCAGAGCGAACTGCGCGCCTGCGGGCAGACTACAACCTGCGAACGCCGGACGCTGTCCAAATCGCAACGGCCATACTTTGCGGATGCGAAGCGTTGTTGACCAATGATTCCGAGCTAAAGCGCGTTACTGGAATACGGGTCATTGTTGTAAGCGAACTGACGTTGTGATTGTTCCGGGGACTTACTGCCCATGCCCGCCGCGATTTCCTAAAATCAGCCTCCGCCCTAACCCTGGCTTCCAACCTCATTGAACGAGCCAGCGCCCAGACTGCCCCCAACACCCAAGACATCGTCTTCGCCGACTTCGAATCCGGCGCCTACGACGGCCGGACCCTCACAGTGGCGAATTGAGATAGAGTGAAGATATTTTCAAGCACTCCGATCCTGTGGTAGAGTAGAACTGAAGTATACGGAGGTATGTAGCGAGATGCCAACCCTTGAACAACGCGTAAGCGAACTCGAAGAGTAAGTTGCTGCGATGATTAGGGTCAAAAAGGTCCAGGAAGAGAGGCCTTGGCGGCATCGCCATTTCGGCGCCTTCAAAGATGATCCAACATTCGATGAGGCCGTAAGATTGGGTGCCGAATATAGGAAGGCGCAGCCGAACGCCGCCGATAATCCGGAAGCGTTCGAGCCCTGATGCACCTGCTCTATACGCATCATGCCACGATGATTCAACCACTCCGTCCGCAAACGACGCAACTCTCCTAACGCGCAACAGATCAGACTTTCAAAAAGTGCCTGGTCTTCGCTTCGAAGACTGGTCAAAGTAAACGTGGTAGGTCGTCCGTCGCCGGTGGTCCGCAATCGGTCAAAACCCCACGCCGTCCATCCCCGTATAAGTAGGTAGACTGATCGCGGAGGGATGGAATGGTCAATTGGATTTTGCGATGGGTGATTAGCGGGATCGCGCTGGCAGTTGTGGCCCATCTGGGAATAGGCATCGGATATCACGACTTGAATGCGCTGGCGATAGCGACGATCGTTATCGGGCTGGTGAATTCTCTGATCAAGCCAGTCCTCGTTATCCTGACGATTCCGCTGACTTGCCTTACCTTCGGCCTGTTCGGGTTCGTTCTGAATGCCGTCCTCTTCTATATTGCCGGGAACGCGGTCCCTGGGTTCCACGTAACCGGAGCGCTCGGCGCGGTTTTGGGGCCCATTCTGATGGGTATCCTGAGCGGCGTGATGAACTCGCTCGTGGTCGATCGCTCGGACAGAGATTGACAAATCCCCTCTTATAAGGTAATTGGATAACCGGAGAAGGCGCGGAACGGCTTGCCTTCATTTTTACTCATTTGCCCAAGAACTCCTCGACCCAACAGCCAAGCAAACCGCCCATGCGACTGATTGTCCTTACCGGCACTTCCGGCGCGGGAAAAGCCACGGCATTACACTACTTCGAGGACTCCGGATTCTATGCCGTGGATAACCTGCCGCCGCGCCTGCTCGTCCAGCTCGCGGAAGACTGCAAGCAGCAAGGCCGGCAAGATGTTCTCGCGGTCGTCGACTCCCGCGCGGGAAATCGGCTGTCCGACCTGCCTGCAGTTCTCGATGAACTGACTAAAGACGGCGTCAAGGCGGAGATGCTCTTTCTCGACGCCAACGACGACGTTCTCGTTCGCCGATTCAAAGAGACCCGCCGTCCGCACCCCACGTTCGAAGCCGGGAGCGGAACGATCCTGGACGCCGTACGCAGCGAGCGCGAAATGCTGGCCGATATCCTCACCCGATCCGACAAGATCGTCGACACTTCCAACCTGACGCCGGCGGAGCTCCGTTCGGAGCTTACGAACCTGGTCTCCGATTCGGCGGGTCCGGGCATGGTGATCACGGTCCAGTCATTCGGCTTCAAGCACGGCCTGCCGATCGACGCCGACCTCGTCTTCGACGTGAGATTCCTGGTCAATCCCCATTACGTGCTCGACCTCAAGCCGCTAACGGGGCTTTCGCCGGGAGTGGCGTCGTACATCCACCAGGATCCGCTTACGGAACCCTTTCTCGGGCGACTGTTCGATTTCGTCGCCTTTTCGCTCCCTCAATATGGCCGCGAGGGAAAGGCCTACCTCACAATCGCGATCGGCTGCACCGGCGGCCGGCACCGCTCCGTGACGATCGCCGAGGATCTCGCGGCATATTTGCGGGTGCAAGGCTACAGAGTGGCGGTCTACCACCGCGACCTGAACCGGGATTCGAACGGCAGCGAGGGCGGAAAATGAAGAAACGCGGCACGTTAAATTCCGCCAAATGGCTCCTGCCTGGTATGCGGGTCAAACGCTGGTTGGCGCTCGGCATCATCGGAGCGTGCATCGCAATGCTCGGGATCGCTCTCGTCAACCACGGCCGGCCGATGGACGCGCTTTCACCGTGGAACCATTTGATCCAAATGGCAAGCGACCGTTGGAACGTCGCACTCTCGAAGAGCGACGCTGCGTTTGGCGCGGGGCTGGCTCTCCTGGCTTGCGGAGTTGGAGTTTTCATCTACGCATTCTCTCAGCTAACGCATTCCATTGCCACCTCGTTGAACCCGGCCGGTACAAATGCTGCGCTCGTGGATGTTGTCTACCGCAATCGATACCTGGCCCAGGGTCCCCGCGTGGTGGTGCTGGGAGGCGGGACCGGCCTTTCTACCATGCTTCGCGGCCTAAAGCAGCACACTAGCAACATCACCGCGGTAGTCACCGTTACCGACGATGGAGGCTCGTCCGGCAAGCTCCAGAAACAGCTCAACATTCTCCCTCCAGGCGATATCCGTAACTGCCTTGTCGCGTTGGCGGACGCCGAAGCGACGATGACGGACCTCTTCCAATATCGCTTCCGAGGCAACGGCACGGGCGAGGGACTTCGAGACCATGCATTCGGCAACCTCCTCATTGCCGCAATGAGCGAGATTAGCGAGGGCGACTTCGAGCGTGCGGTCCGCGAGACCAGCCGAGTTTTGAATATCCGCGGGCGCGTGCTTCCGTCGACGCTGAAGCACGTAGTATTGAAAGGGGAGTTGGTCGACGGAACGATCGTGGAGGGTGAAACGGCCATCGCCAGCGCGCCGGAGCGCGTCAAGCGGATTACCCTCTCCCCGGACGACGCCCAGCCTTTGAGCGACGTCCTGGAAGCGATCGAGCTGGCGGACATCATCGTCATCGGCCCGGGAAGCGTCTTCACGAGCGTTATTCCCAATCTGCTCGTGCAAGGGATTGCTCCCGCTCTGCGGAGGTCGCCCGCCAAGAAAGTCTATATCTGCAACGTGATGACCCAGGCGGGCGAAACAGACAACTTTACGGCCTCGGACCACGTAAAGGCGATCGACGCCCACGTCCCTAGACCCGTATTCGACTACGTGCTGGTGAACACCGCCACACCGACCCTGGAGCTTCTGGACAAATACCGCAAAAGCGGCGCCACGCTGGTGCAAGCCGACACCGACCGTCTCCGCAAAATGGGCTACCGGCCCATTACGGGAAACTATATCAGCCAGACAGACGTAGTGCGCCACGATTCGGGCTTATTGGCCGAAGCAATAATGAGGTTGTTGATTTGAAGAGGCCAACTTTAGCGTGAGCGTGAGCGGCAGTTTACGACAATCGCTCTCGGTCAGGGCTTTCTAGTTTCTGGACCGGCAAAGTGCTGGGCCATGTTATAATTACGATGGTGACCGGAGAAACCGGATGGCGCAGGCAACAGTAACAACGACAATTGAACTTCCACGCGAGCTTCTTGAACGGGCTACCGAAACCGCGAGGCGCGAAAATCGGTCATTGGATACGCTGCTGCCGGACCTGATTGAGGCCGGGTTGGACTCCCTTGAGGACATTCGGCAGATATGGGAGCGTGTGTCGGCGAGTTATCGCAAACGCGTTGGCGAGGCAGAGTTAGCAAAGCCATCGGAACAGGTACTGGAAGAACTCCGGGACCTTCGCGAGCGAGTCGCCCATGCCCTCTATCCTTCAGTCGTGGGTCGCGCTCGACACGAATGAATTCATTCTTGCTGTGCGGCAGGAATAGGACAGGCCGGCGTGCCGCGATCTGGTCTTCGAACGTCTGGAAGATCTCCGAGTATTTATGCCCCTTCAGGTATTCCTCGAGCTGCAGCATAATTTGACGGCCCAAGAAATGCGAGATTCGCTCTCTGCATTGAAGCGCTCGCGGGAATTCAGGCTTGATTACGAACACGTGGCACCGGAGGTGATTCACCGTTGGGAGGTACGTGGCGCGCGTTTGGGAGATGCAATCATCGCGGCTCAACTTGAATTGGCGGGAGTTGCTTTTCTCGTTCCTGAGAACCGCCACTTCCTTCTTGAGATTCCCGATCTCCCGTTCGAAGTGCTGTCCGCCGCAGAAGCACTCGACGACATTTCCCGCGCAAACTAAACGAACTCTTCGCCCTCGAATTCGTCACTTCATGGCGCAGCACAGGATTCGGTCGTTAGAGGGAGTGAACCAAAACAAGGCAGTTTCCTATCAGCTCATAATGAAGCACGCCAGCCGTCATTCCGAACGATAGTGAGGAATCTGATTTTCCCCAGGTGTCGCCATACCGAAATCAAAAACAGATTCCTCACTATCGTTCGGAATGACTGTATTTGGGGTTTCGGCGAAATATAGTAATTCGCGCCTGATTTTGAGCCACACCCGTCGCTAGTTCACAAAGAGGAAATCACAGATGCGCGTAGAACTTGGGATGGATTTCAATCATCCCTAAGAAAGCGTGTGATCGCCGATGAGAAACCCCTACCGCCTCAAACTCTTCTTCATGATGGTGCTGGAATTCTTCATCTGGGGAGCGTGGCTGCCCAAAATCTTCGGATACCTTCCCGGTCTAGGCTTTACGGCGGGGCAACAGTCCCTAATTCTAAGCGCATTTCCGGTTGCGGCGATCGTTGGAATGTTCTTTAGCAACCAGTTTGCGGATAGGAACTTCGCTGCTGAGAAATTCCTTGCATTTAGCCACCTAATAGGAGGTGTGGCATTGCTTGGACTTGGCTTTACGCAGAGCTTCTGGCCGTTCTTTATCCTGATGCTCATCCATTGCTTGCTCTATGTGCCCACCATTTCAATCACCAACTCCATCGCCTTTGCAAACCTCAAGGATGCACAAAGGGAATTCGGCATTGTTCGAATGGGTGGGACGATCGGCTGGATTCTCGCCGCTTGGCCATTCGCCATCATACTCGTCGACTGGAACAAAATAAACGCGACACAATACAGTGGACCGATCGGGTGGCTTGGAACCGTGCTTGGTTCTGGACTGACCGGCCAGGCCGCTTTGGACGCGACTAAGTGGACCTATATCGTTGCAGGAATTGCGTCGTTGACTCTCGCGGGGTTCAGTCTAACACTGCCCCACACACCACCTAAGAGGGCGGAGGAGGGAGCGGGCGAGAGCCTGGCGTGGTTCGAAGCGGTCCGTCTCCTGGCGAACCCGTTTGTGCTGATCTTGTGGCTCGTCGTATTCGTGGATTCGGCCGTTCACAACAGCTATTTCTTCTGGACTGAGACTTTTCTCAAGAGCGTCGGGGTTCCAGCCAATTGGACCATGGTGGTTATGAGTCTCGGGCAGGTTGCTGAAATCTCCACGATGGCGGTCTTAGGTTTCACGCTCAAGCGCCTCGGATGGCGCACAACGATGATTATTGGAATTCTGGGACACGTCGCTCGTTTCGCCGTATACGCATTTCTGCCGAAGCCGGAATTCATTATTCCGGTCCAAATTCTGCATGGAATCTGCTATGCATTCTTCTTCGCGACGGTATACATTTTCGTTGACGCATATTTCCCGAAGGATGCGCGGGCGAGCGCACAGGGATTGTTCAATGTTATGATCCTTGGAATCGGCGCCCTCGTTCCAAATCTGCTGTGGCCGGTTTTGAGCCAGTCGCTCTTTACGCAGAATGGTGTCACAAACTTCCACTCGATATTCGTGACGATTACGTTGGTGGCGCTTGGTGCTGCAATTGTATTGGCGCTGTTCTTCCATCCGCCCGCGGCGCCAATTCCGGAGCCCGAAGCGGAGAGTTTGACCCCGGAGCTCGCTTGATGGTATTGGAATCGGGCTCGTATCCCAAACGCGTTTGGGATAGTAAGTGCCTATTCCGCCGGCCTGAGCAGTTGCTGTTCCGGCGTGTCCGGATGCCCGGTCGCGGGGCGGAGCAGGTTGGAGTTTGCATCGACCGGGTCTGCGGGCCGCAAGAGAGTGCGGCGTTGTTTGTCAAGGGCCAGACGGGGTAGCAACACTCTGAGGGTTTCGTGAGCCGCATCGAGTACGCGATCTCCTTGGGGATTGTAGGTTGAATGGGTTTGAAACAGCCTCTGTTTGATCGTTCGCTTATCTGAGTAATTGATGGGGTTGGTTATCAACCCCTCTACCGCCGCGATGAACCTGGGATCGCCTACCTGCCGCATCACGTGCAGTATCGCAAGCGTCAGCTCGGCATCCGTGCAGCGAAGCAGCTTTAACAGAGCATCCAGCCCCTCCTCCGAAAGCCACTTGCAATCCGCCGGTTTGAGGTTCGGCAAGATCGATTTGAGCCCTCCGCGCGCAACATTCTTGGTCACAAGGTCTGTTTCGGTGGCTGCGAGCGCCAGCACGTTAACCACGCGCGGATCTTGAATCTTCGACACCTCGAGCGTTGTTACGTGGCGCGATTCTGCGGAGAGATCGGCCAACTGCTTCCCGGCAAACACCATGAACATCATGTAAAACGGGTATTTCCAGGCGCTCCACGTGCCGCTGAAGAGGCTCCAAACCACGAGGGAAACGGCGCCGATTAGCGCATAATACAATGGCCGCTGCCACCGCCTGCGCTTGAGGCTTCGATATGCCAGAATGTCGTGAGTTAATGCTTCCGTCCAGACCTCGATCGATCGTCGTTGTTGACCCGTTTCGTCCGAGGCGCCAAGGCGAATTTCAGTATAGGACTGTCCTGCCCCGCCACTGCGAGCAATCTGAGGACGTTTGCGTTCACGATCCGACTGTGAGAAACCGTCCTTTCGAGGCTCGCCGTTCGTTGGCTCGGTTGCTTGGAACTCCTCTCTCATTTCATCCCCCGAAGGCTATACGTTGCAACGGCCGGGAGGTTGCGCCGGTTCCCCCTTCGGTTTGCTTTTCTATTTCATCAATCCCGCTGCAGCCAGAGCGAGGATTGCCGTCCCTACAACCAGCCGATAGACGATAAACACGTACGTCGGGTGCTCTTTCAGGAACCTCATCAGCCAATCGATACTGGCGAGTCCCACGACGAATGCCACGATCGTCGCGATAATCAGCGGCCGCGCCTGGACCAGATGTTGAGATGCCGCCACTGCCTGCCCCGCTGCAAGGTGCGCGGCCTCGGCCTTCTTATCTTCCTTGATTGCGTCGTAGAGCTCCTTGGCGCCCGCGGCAAAGACCGCCGGCAGACTGAGGAGGAACGAGAACCGAGCCGCGGTAGCTCGCTCCAACCCCTGGAATAGCGCGGCGGTGATCGTCGTCCCGGACCTGGAGGCCCCCGGAATAAGCGCAAAGGCTTGCCCGATGCCCACAGCCAATCCGTCAGCGAGAGTCACGCTGCCAAGCTGCCGCTTCGCGACGTGCCGTTTTTCGGCAAGCCCCAGCAGCAATCCGAACGCGATAAAGCTCGCGCCGATGACGTAAAACGACCTCCACGGCCCCTCGATATGTTTCTTTAGCAGCACCCCCGCTATGACGACCGGAATCGTCCCGACGACGACCGGCAAAAGCAGGTGGCGGCCCGCTTCCGGCCTATCGTCGTCCCGGCCGGTGAGTCGGCCGCGAAACAATATCTGGAGAATATCCTTGCGGAAATAGACCAGCGCCGCGAAGAACGTTCCCCATTGAATCACGGCGGTGAACATGGCGCCGGGATCTCCCCAGCCAAGCAGGGCGGGGACAATACGAAGGTGGGCGGTGCTGCTGATAGGGAGCCACTCCGTAGCCCCTTGTACGAAACCGAGGACCACGGCCTGAAAATCGGTCATCAATTACTCCGAGTGAGCGTATTTGGGGCGTTCAATCGTAGGGGCGCTGCTTGCTGCGCCCTTGCTGTTACGCCAGGTGTTCTGGCGCTGCTTGCTGCGCCCTTGCTGTTACGCCAGGTGTTCTGGCGCTGCCTGCTGCGCCCTTGCTGTTACGCCAGGTGTTCTGGCGCTGCTTGCTGCGCCCTTGCTGTTACGCCCGGTGTTCGGGCGCAGCAAGCAGCGCCCCTACGGATGCTATATTGATCGGCTACAATCCTCCGGGCGCGGCAAGCAGCGCCGCTACGGATGCCAGATCGATCGGTATCAATCGTCCGGTCGCGGCCCTGGCGGGATTCCTTTTAGATGTGCGCGATTGATCACCCGCACTTTGAGGTCGTTTCGAACGCGTATCTGGCAGGACAAGCGGAACTGTTCGATCATTTGCGGTTCTTCGAGCGCCTCGATCTCCGCCTCGCTGATCGGAGGCACGTCTCCTTCGAGCACCTCGATGCGGCACGTGGTGCAAATCGCTTTGCCGCCGCATCGGTGCAGAATATCTATGCCTGAATCCTCGATGCACAAAACGAGCTTCTTGCCGGGCGGCGCCTCGAAGGTCCCTTCCCCTTCGACGGTAATCTGAGGCATGTCTTCCTCCCAAGTGCCCGCCCGATTGTTCCGGGCGGATGCCGCGTATAGTGTACCGCGCAGTATGTGGAGTTGACGATGGACGATGGACGATGGACAGTAGACGATGGACTACAGTTGGTGGACGATGGACGATCTACTGATCCGCTACAACTTTACCGAGCAGACTGTCCAGGCGTTCATCGAACTTCCGCTTTCAGTTAACAGCAACTGATATAGGTCGATCGTCCATCGTCCATCGTCCATCGTCTATCCTCGCCGTGCCTCTCGCGAAACCGCCCCCAACAACCGATTATCTAGAGTGACCGCTTGCGGGGACCGGTATTCCCTAGACCCCGCGGGCAGCAATGGATTGCAAGGTCGCTAGCGAGAGGCTTGCTTAATGTTCGTCATTATCGGATTGGCGATTGTTTTCGGCAGTATCGTTGTCGGCTTCACGATGGCCGGCGGGAAAATCGCCGTTCTGATGCAGATATCGGAGTTCATCGTCATCGGCGGCGCGGGGCTCGGGTCGATTCTCATGGCCAATCCGCCTTCGTTCCTCGGCGAATTGTTCAAGGCGGTTCTAGGCCTTCTCAAGCCGAGCCCTTATACGAAGGGCGCGTACAATGAACTGCTCAAAATGCTCTACGGCCTCTTCATGCTCGCAAGGCGAGAAGGCGTAGTGGCTCTCGAACAACATGCGGAGCACCCCCACGAAAGTGATTTCTTCAAGAAGTTTCCCATGTTCGCCGGCAACCACCACGCGGTAGAGTTCCTCTGCGACACGCTGAAGGTTGTAATCACCGGCACTGTCCAGCCGTTTGACCTTTCCGAAATGATGGATGTCGACCTGGAAACTCACCATGTTGCGGCGTCAAGGGTACCGAACGTAATACAGACAACTGGGGATGCAATGCCGGGATTCGGAATTGTCGCTGCAGTCCTGGGAGTCGTAATTACCATGGGAGCGATCGGCGGCAGGCCGGAGGAGATCGGTCACCACGTGGCCGCGGCGCTCATCGGAACGTTCATCGGAATTCTCCTGTGTTACGGCGTTTTTCAGCCGATTGCGGCGGCGCTGAACGGGCAATTGGCGGCAGAGCAGCAATACATGGCCTGTATTCGCGCCGCATTGCTCGCCTTCGCCCGAGGAGACGCGCCGCTCACCGCCGTTGAATTCGCGCGCCGGAACATCGCTCCGGAGGTGAGAATCAGTTTCGGCGAGCTTGAGGTAGCGGTAAAGCAGCCGACATAATGAACGAAGAACGCCCCATTATCATCAAGCGGGCCAAAGGCGGCCACGACGCGCATCACAGTGGCTCGTGGAAGGTGGCGTATGCCGACTTTGTAACCGCCATGATGGCCTTTTTTCTGGTGATGTGGATACTCGGCCTGAGCCAGGACACCCGCAAATCGATTGCCGCCTATTTTAACGATCCCACCGGCATGATGAAATCGATGGGCGGCGGCCAGAGCCCCATGAGCGTGTCTCAAATGACCGACAAGGGCAGAATTACTGTCTTCGTGACATCCGGAAAACTGGGACGCGAGAAAGAATTCAAGAAGTTTGCCGACGCCAAACGGGATCTCGAAAAGGCGATGGACAAGTCCCCGGAGCTGCAGTCCCTGAAGAAGTATGTCGAGATAACCATCACATCCGAAGGCCTTCGCATCGAGCTCCTGGACGGTCCGGAGCCTGTCTTCTTCGAAAGCGGAAGCTCCCAATGCCGCCCGCGCGCGCTAAAGCTCCTCGGCGTGATCGCGCAGGAAATCGGCAAGCTGCCGAACGACGTCGCCATGGAAGGCCATACGGACAGCCAGCCGTATTCCGGCGGCAAGAACGGCTACTCCAACTGGGAGCTGTCTGCCGACCGGGCCAACGGCGCCCGCCGCGTCATGCAGAGCGCGCTCGGGCCGCACCAGGTTGTAGAGGTGCGAGGTTACGCCGACCGGCATCTTCGCCGGCCGGAAGATCCATCCCACTTCTCGAACCGCCGCGTGAGCATCCTGGTTAAGTCCGGGACCAACGACGCGCCTCCGAAATCGACAGCCCCTGGCGGCCCGCTAGGCGTGGATCTCACCCCCAAAGGCGCCGCCAACGCCAGGGCCTCGGATGATAAGATCTAGGCCCCCCGAAATCGAGCGGCCCTGGCGGCCTCACACAAATTGCGTCTTGCCCGGCACCGCCATCGGCGCAACAGCCAGTGAGCCCTTCCAGTCCAGATTGGCGGGATAGAGATTCTCCTGCGACTTGCTTATCTCGTCCCACGTTACTGCCGCGCCGGTGTATGCC
>JBGPOG010000080.1:0-11082 GCA_041487935.1 Chthonomonadia bacterium
ATGGGGTTCGCGAGTTTATCGAAAAAGCGCACGGTCTGGGGTTCCGCGTAATGCTACACGCGGATATGGTCGCGGTTTCCCCGAACTCCGAGGAGTTCGGGCGAGTCGGACGATACCAGGTAAGCGACCCAGAAACAGGCAGGCCGGCAGGCTATCGCTGGAACCAGCCTGAAACCGATCGGCGGCGATACGCCTATATCAATCCCGCATCGAAATCTTACCGAAACCTGTTGGTCGGCAAGCTCCGAGCGGTGGTCGAAGATCTGAAGCCCGATGCTCTCCATCTCGCGAACTCGTGCCTCGTCATCAACGACGACAACGGTCCGATCGCAAACCAAAGTTACGCTCAAGGCGCCGGCGCTCTGCTCCGATCGCTCTTGACTGCATGCCAGGATCTGGTCATCAGTACCGACGGCGTAAATGAGGTCGTCGCGCCGTACGCCTGGCTGGCTCAGTGGAAGTCGGATGGCCCGCTAACGGGGCATCCCATATCGACATTTCTCTTCGGCGATCGGATTTTATCTTATGCGGGCCTTGACGTGCCCGATTCCAATCAGGCGCCGGCTGCGTATATCTCGCATTACTCGAGGCTGGCGCGAATGGGACTGTCCCCGCCAACCACGATCGACATGCGTGCGGATCCTGGAACTACCGGCTCCGAATACGGCCGTTTTCTGGAATTGGCAAAGCTCTGGCAGGATCGCGAGCTGACCCAGGATGTTCCGGCAGAATCCAAAAACGAGCTCATGAAGTGGGTGGGGGTAGACGGGGCGTCCGCAGTCTTGGAGAAGAGTGGGGCGCTCACACGGCTGAAGGTCGGCGGCGAGACAAAGCTCCAGTGGATTCGCGGCGCGAACGCCGTTGCGACGAGCCTGACGATCCCCGGCTGGCCGGCGCGCAGCGAGGCAGGCTTGATAGGTCTTGACCCGGATAAAGACTACCCGCTCGAACCCGCGGGCGACCCGTTGCCCGTGCGCATCACGTCGCTCAGCCCGCTCGTCATTGCTTCGGAGGCTCAGATCAACCAAAGCTTTGCACTGTTCGATCTCCGATTCAAACGCACCGGAGATGCGACTGAAGCGGAAGTAAAGGTCGAAACATCAAAGGACGGGCCGCCGATCTTGGCATTCGGCGGAACGGCGACGCTGGCCCAATCCGGTCCGAACTCCGCCAGATGGTTGACACGGCTTCCGGCGACGATCTCGCTGTTCTTTAAGCCGGCACAACCCGTTTCTCAAGGGCTGCAATTACTGGACATTCCGACTGCGACAGATTCACAATCTTCCGCAAAGCCGGCCGCACCACGTACATCCACACGTACATCCACACGTACATCCACACATACATCCATAGGAACCGGAGTTAGCGCCGTCACCCTTGGAGGCGTTGCTAAACAGCGCGCAATTGCGGTAACTCCTCATGCCAATGGGCGAGCGAGCGCAAGCTGGATTCTCAAGCTCCCAGACGGCGAAAGTACGAGACTGTCGTTTCAAGCGGGACTTCCCGACGGCGTGGCCGGAAGCGTGTTTTCAGTCCTGGTTGACGGAGAACAGAAATGGAAATGGCTAGGCGACGCGCCAGGCTGGAAGGAAGGAACCGTCGACCTGTCGCACTGGCGGGGCAAAACAATCTTGCTGCAGCTTGCCGTTGAAGAGCCGGATGCGTTTGTTGCGGACCCGGGTTACTGGGCGGATTTGAAGTTTGGAAGCTAGTATTTCCCCACGTGGATATGCAACCTCAATCCGATTTCAGCGCGAGCGTATAATTCGTGCTGCGTCCGCCCGCCGACTCTTTCGTCAGAATACCCCTTTGTACAAGATCATGAATGTCGCGGCCCGCAGTGTCCTGCGAACACTTCGCGATCTTCGCCCATTTGGACGTAGTAAGCTTTCCCACAAAGCCGTCAGGCATTTTGTTTAACAGTTTACGCTGCCTATCGTTCAACGGTTCTCCACGATGCGCGTCCCAAAAACTTGCCTTGTTCAAAACTGAACGCAGCATTGTCTCAGCGCCATCGAACGCTCGTCCGAGACAGCCCAAGAACCACTCTATCCAGTTCGTTACGTCAAGAGTGCCTTTCTGCGAATCTTCGAGGATTCGGTAATAATCTCTCCTTTCTTTGCAGATCTGCCCGGACATGCTATAGAATCGCTGCGACGTCCCCTCTGAACGGGCCAGGGCCATGTCCGCAATTGCGCGTGCAATACGGCCGTTACCATCGTCGAATGGGTGGATCGTTACGAACCACAGATGCGCAATCCCGGCTTTAAGCACGGGATCGGTCATACGTTCCGCATTGAACCAGTCTAGGAATTCCAACATCTCTCGCTGTAATCGAGAGGCGGCTGGAGCGACAAAGTGTACCTTTTCATGACCGATCGGTCCTGAGACCACTTGCATTGGCCCACGGCTGTCATCCCGCCAACCTCCAACCGCGATCCGTCGCATCCCACTTCTACCAGTTGGGAATAACGATGCATGCCAGTCAAACAGTCTCTCGGGGCTAAGCGCGGCATCATACCGTCGTGTTGCATCGAGCATCATTTCAACTATGCCTTCCACATTCCGGTCCACTGTAGGCAGCGCGCCGATATCCATACCCAAACGGCGAGCTATGGACGATCGCACTTGTTCCCGGTCGAGCATTTCTCCTTCGATCTCGCTCGATTTCTGGATTTCTTCCGTAAGCGATTCGAGCACGGCCTCCCTGCGCAAATCGAATCCCAGGGACTCCATGCGCCCAATAATGCGTCCCTGGCGGTGCCGCACGGCAGCCAATGGCTCTTCGACAAGGGCAGAATCCCATCGAAAGTTTGGCCAGTTTGCCATTTCGTGTATCTGTAGTTGATTACTCACACAGCACCCTGTCGCGAAGATTGTCGAGACCTAATCTCCGCAAGTTATGCGGAGATTATACCGCGTATCCTCCGCAATCTGAATTGATAAGCGGACTTACCTTAGAGGCGGCTCGGACGGCCTGGGGTTTTGGAGACCAATGCGGTCCTGCAGCAACTGACCGATCAAAATAAGCGCTGGCAAATGACGAGGCAACGAAAACTTCGCGGAATGTGATTGCTGGAACGTGGTACTGACCAATTCAGCGGCTCTGGGATAGGTCAACTTAGGGTCCGTGCCCAGCAAGCCCCCCGCGCACCCCTTCCAGCATCTTATCACCGATTTCGGGGCCGTAGAAGGACATCGTAGGCTCGTACTTGCCGGCTTTGTATTGTTCGGCGGTGACGAGGTAGCCTATCCAGTCGTTGGTCAGTGCTACTACGGCAGGATGCTTGAACCCGGCCTCGCGGGCCATCTGTTTCGCCGCCAGTCCGACCGGCGTTGTCGGTTCTCCGGGAAAGCCGACCAGAAGCGCATCCCCAATGCGGAGAAATGATATGTGCGTTGATGCCGGCATCATCGCGTTGACGAAGGCGCGAGCCTGTTCCGGCGTCGATTTCAGGCGGGCAGCCGCCAGGATGAAGATCGGATTCGGCTTGCGGTCCGGGATTTGCACGACCTGGGACCAAGCATCTATCTTTGGATCTGCTACAGGCTGAATGCTATCCAAAAGCGCCCGCGCCGGCTGCATCAGCTTTGCTGCGTAGACCTCGATCTTCTCGAGCGGCTTGCCTTCATCCGACCCGTTCGGCGAGGCATCTCCTTCGGCTCCATTGATAAACAGGGCAACTGCGCCTGGCATCGTCGCTTCCATCATCCGCTCGAAGGCGCCGCTCCAATCGCCCGAAACCTGCAGGTTATCCGCGTCAAAATAGACCGGATGAGCCGCATAGTCCACCACAACCGCGATTGGCTTGCCGGCCGGGTCCGTGACCTTCAGCGCGGTCATTTCGTCGTCGGTCTTCACCTCGCCTCGCCGGTTGCGGTTCAAGCCGATCCCGGATTTCTGGCCGCTCCCGATCTGAGCAGGCTGGAGTTTGACGGCGGCCTCTACAATCGCCTGCGCGATGCGATCGGCGATCCAATCCAGCAGCCGCGGATTGAACGGCGGAACGGTGCCGGCCGGAGCGTTGTTGCCGCTGTGCAATGAAAGCGGCTCGGGGCCGGAGTGAGTATGTGTCGAGCAGAGGAGCAAGGCATCCGGAGCTATTCCCGTCGTAGGAATCCTCTTATCAACCGCTTCCTTGACATTGGCCGGCATAAAGCATAGGTCCAGCGAAACCAGCGCAAACTTACGCCCGCCCTTCTCGATTACGAGCGCTCGCGCATAGCACTGGTCGAGGATTCCGGTTGCGGGCGTGGAAAACCGCTTGGGATCGCCGTAACCGCCGAGCGTGTATGGGAGCTCTTTCGGATCGGGAGTGATGCTGACTCGCGCAGCTCCCGCGCGTAGCTGCGCTTGCGCGATGCTTGTGATTAGGCACGTCGCCTGTAAGACTAACAGACAGGATGCAACCGTAATTCTAGCGCGGAACTTTACTTTCATTGTTCTATCCAGTTTCTAATTCGTTCCTCGAGATTCGCTACATCCTCAGGACAGAGCTTCCGGATCTTCTTATACTTCTTGGCTGCCTCAACGCCGAGGGTCCTTCTTCCGCCGCCAGGCTCATCAGTCAACCTGCGGCCCACGGTATACGGAACGAAGTAGTGTTCGTTGGCATCCCTTTCGGATCGAACATCCTGCCATCGCCACTGCTTAGGAAGTTTCAACCCTTCCAGCGCCCACACTTCAATTTCTTGCCATGCGTGCTCCGCAAACAGTGACTGATCGTCACCTAGCACGCTTTTGGCCAGTTTCTCAAGATTATCAAGCGTAGTTCGGCGATTTTGATCGCCGTCTCGGTCAACCACAAGAATAAACAGGTCGACCATTCCACGATTCAAATCGATAATCTCTGAAATACGCTCCCACTTGGTTGCCTCGTTGTAGCCGCCCAATAACGGATCGGTGCAAACCAGGATCGTGGCATTGGTCTTTCCAGCCGATTGAATCATCGCCGCAATCACAGGTTTTGCTATGTACTGATCGAGCCGGAAGTCTTCTGTGATGATCAGCACATTCACGCCGCGCTAGCCGCCCCTTCCGTAAATGAGACTGCGTTCTCCATCCAACCAGTCTCGTGCAGCCTTGCGATATCATGGCCCGCTAGAACACGTTCGGCGTCAGGAATGTCGACAATTCTCTTGATTTGCGTATCTTGACGGCCTGCTGAACGATATGCGAGCTGAACGAACTCACGATATTTCAACGGAACCAGTCGCAGTAGTTGAGGTGAATGGGTCGTTGTGATTATCTGAAGTTGCCCCTTCGCGAGCTGTTGGTCGAACAACTGCATGAGTAGATATAGTCGCGCGGGATGAATTCCGAATTCGAGCTCTTCGAAGAAGTAGGTGCGGCCCGGGCTCGGCGCTAATATTGCCGCCGCAAGCGCGAGAAAGATAAGCGTACCATCCGATGCGCTGAGTGCGGAGATTTTGATGCCGCTCTTTTCGACTAACTGCACGAGAATCTTGCCGCTCAACTCTGGCTCGAAATCCAGGTCGCTTGCATCCATTGGTGTTAGCTCTTGGAGCCATTGAATCAGAGCGTTCTTCAATTCCTTGTTTAGATACATCGATTGTAGAACTGAGCTTAGGTTTTCGCCGTGATCGCCCAGCACAACCTGCCCCGGAAGAGTTGACTCCCGCATAACTTCCGGGTCAGGCTCGAGAAAACGTATACCAGCATATTCCTCAATTGTGTGCTGGGCAAGATGACTTGCTGGACAATCTCCAAACAAATTCAGGTAATCAGATACGACGGATTTTCGGCGGTTCCAGGAAATCACCGGCATCTGACCGCTGGCATCCCGCCATTGGCATCCAAGCCTATCTGTTTCTAGTCCTTCGTTCGCCCACGCCGTTAGCAGCGCTTCATTATTCGATCGGAGTAACAGCCGCTCTGCTTTTAACAGAGGTCCCCGCCGTTGGTCACCCACGTCAACTTCGATCGTGTGTATGACATCGTCATTTACTTCGGGGACGAAGAATTCGCACTCAACTGTAAAGCTGGATGAGCTATGATATGCAATCTCCCTACTCGCACCGCGGATTCCGTTCCAAACTCGCTCACCGCTTTCACTGCTGTGCCCGCCTAATACGTCCGCAAGCGGATATCCGCGCCCGATTCCGTGGAGGAAACGGAATGCATCGCGTAGATTGCTCTTTCCAGACGCATTCGTGCCAACCAGGGTCGTCAGCGGACCCAGCATCAATTCGGCATTCCGAAAACTCTTGAAGTTCGTAAGTTTTAGTCTTTTGAGCAATGCAGGAATCCTTTAGACCACGCGAACGGATTTATTTCAGAGACATTATACAAAACTAAACTCGGATTTGACAGGTGTCCGGCACCATCAAGGGCGTTGCACGCAATGTCGAAAACTCAATACACGGAAAGAGGATAGGAATTGATACAACGATGATCGAGGAATCTCAATGGTACATACTGATCCGGCCGTCGGCCTGGATCTCGGAGAGCATATCCTCCGCCATGTGGCGCAGGATCTCGCGGCCGGACTCGCTGATGTGGAAGCCTTTTTCAGCAACTGCCTCTTCAGGATCGCGAGCGATCTTCGCACGGAAGACCGTGTCCTCCATCGCAAGAGTCAGAATGTTGCCGAGCTGGAACGCGTCAAGCGATTCGAGCTGATCTTGCGCGCTCTCAGCAAGATCGGTATCCGGGACGAGTTGAACGACCCGCGCGAATTCCGTGACCGCAATCGCCACGTCGCCGCGGTGCTGGCAAAGGAGGGCTTTCTTGTAATGATGCGACGCCTCGTTCGGATCCAGACGAACAAGCTCATTCGCGACCTTCATCGCGGAATCCACGTCGCCCATCCCGATGTAGGCCGCCCCTAGAGCGTCACGGGCAGGTACGTGTCTAGGAGAAAGCTTCAAAAGGTCGCGGCTTGCATCGGCCGCGCGCTGGTAGTTTCGCGATTCGAGGTAGAGGGCGATGATCGCCTCCCTGGCCGAAATCTTTTCAGGCCTTTCGGCGATCGCCTTTTCAGCCGCGACTACGGCCTCCGCCCACTGCTGCCGTCCTTGGTAGAGCCTTGCCTGGCGGAGGTAACAGGTGTAAGCATCCGCCCCATATTGAATGGCGCTCTCAAGACTCTGGATGGCTTCGGCAACCTGGCCGCGCTCCGCATAACGCTCTGCCCGGCGCATCTCCTTGAGCGCGCGCGATGCGCCCACCGTAGTCCTGCGTTGTGGCCCTGAACCGCTTACCGGCATAATCGATGCTCCGCCGCGTCCATGTCAGACTCCTGTCGAACACATGTACAAACCAAATTCGGCGGCTTGATTCGCAATTCCTGCAAGTACTCAAACCGGGAATCGATATTGCCGTCAATCGATATCAGATTTCTTTCAGGTCGTCCCCGGTTATCCGCCGGAAGCCCTCGCGATATCGACTCGCGGTCTGCTGCACAATGGAATTCGGCAGGTTCGGCGCCGGCGGCTCCCGATTCCAGCCACTTTCCGTTAGCCAGTCCCGCAGGAACTGTTTGTCGAACGATGCCTGCGGCCTGCCTGGCTGCCACGCCGAGGCATCCCAGAATCTAGAGGAATCGGGTGTAAGCGCCTCGTCCACTAGAGTCAGTTGGCCATTGTGGATGCCGAATTCAAACTTCGTGTCCGCGATGATGATCCCGCTTCTCAGCGCCCGCTCCGCAGCCAATTTGTATATATCCAGGCTGGCGCGCCTGAGCCCGGCGGCATCTTCTTTGCCCACGATGTTTGCCATCTCTGAGAAACTGATGTTCTCGTCGTGACCGGTAATGGCGTTGGTCGCGGGAGTGAAGATGGCTTGCGGCAGGCGGTCCGATTCTCGAAGCCCGGCCGGAATCTCGACGCCGTGGACATTCACCGGATTCGCCGGTCCGCCGGCGTCCAGATACTCCTTCCAAAGAGAGCCGGATATATAACCCCGCACGACGCATTCCACCGGAAAGACGTTGGCCTTCAAAACCAGCATGCACCGTCCCGCAAGCTGTTGATGGAGTTCCGGCGTCATGTGTCCGCCCGCCTCGGCCATCCGCGCCGCGATGAAATCGAGATCGTACGTGATGTAGTGGTTCGCCACAAACGGCCGGAGGTGCAGAAACCAGAAGCGTGAAAGCCCAGTCAGCACGCGTCCTTTGTCCGGGATGCCGTTCGGCATGACGACGTCATACGCCGAAATGCGGTCAGTCGTGACAATTAGGAGAGTCTTCCCCAGATCGTAGACGTCGCGCACTTTGCCGGTGGAGTATTTCGTCAGCCCTGGGATATCGGTATGTAAAACTACGCTTGCCATAGTTGCTCCGGTACAAAGTGATGTGTGAGCGGCGATCAATCCTGCGCGCACAAACAATCGTTGCTTCGACAGGGTAATGCGAGAACCCTCCTGTACTAGAGGAGGAAATACGGAGGAGAATGTTTAACCGGAGGACAACTCGAAGGCGTTACGAAGGTGTGGCGACGACAAGCGCAACGGCGCCCGGAAAAACAAGCTTTAAGCATCCTACGATTCAAGGGGGAGATGCATTTGAGCACACAGACTGTAGATCGGCATGCCGACTACGACAAGACTAAGCTGTTTTGGCTTAGCGTTCTAGCGTTGGTGACTGCTGGCTGGGCCTTTAGCATTCGCGGCGCCTCCGTGGCCGCCATGCAGAAAGATTTCTTTGATCCGTTTGACGCGACGAATGCCACCGCCCTGATTGGTGGAGCGACCGGATCCGCGTTTTTCGGATTCGCCGTTTCCATCTTTCTCGGCAGCCCACTCTGCGATACGTTAGGCATGGGACGGCTTCTGGGGTTATCCTCGATACTGTTCATTGTAGGGACAGTGGCCGCAATTCTGATGCCGCCAAGCGCCGGTGTTTACATTTCACTATGGATTAGCTTTTTCGTAGTAGGCTTGGGACATGGTTTAGTGGAAGCCGTCATCAATCCGCTCATCGCCACAATCTATCCGGAAGACAAAACTCATCGGTTAAACGTTCTGCACGCCTGGTGGCCAGGCGGGCTAATTATGGGCGGCCTTATCGCCTACTTTATGCGGAACGCGGGCCTTAGCTGGAAGGTCCAGCTTGGAATGATCCTCATCCCGGCCATCGTTACCGCAGCCATGTTAATCGGCACCAAGTTCCCCCCGACCGAACGTATCGCCGCGGGCGTCTCCACCGGCGAAATGTGGAAAGAAGCGACTAAACCGCTGTTTATAATTCTCGCGATATGTATGTTATTTACCGCGTCTGCGGAGTTGGCGCCGGGACAGTGGACAGACTCCATGCTGACGCGTCTCGTGGGATTCCAGGGCATCCTAGTATTGGTTTACATCAGCGCTCTTATGTTCGTCATGCGGCACTTTGCAGGCAGCCTTGCGCACCGCTTATCCCCAATCGGGCTGATGTGGGTCTCCTGTCTTCTGGCAGCCATTGGGCTGTATATGTTGGGCAGCGCCACCTCGCCAACGACGGGATTAGTCGCGGCAACCGTTTGGGGCATCGGCGTCTGTTACATGTGGCCGACGATGCTTGGAATTACGTCCGAACGCTTCCCCAAGGGCGGCGCCGTCTTGATGGGATTGATGGGATGCGTAGGCAACCTTGCCATATATAAGATGCTCCCCTACCTGGGAGGTGTTTTCGACGCGGCCAAAGTGGATGCCGCGCAAAAGCTCGGCAAAACGTTTGAAGCCATCAAAGACCTGCCTGTAACAGACCCCACGATGAACCAGGTCCTCTCAATCGCTTCTGCAAAGGCCTTCCACGTGGTGGCGCTCTTCCCCGCGGGATTGCTGGTTGTTTTCGGCGCCTGGTGGCTCTATGACAAGGCCCAGGGCGGTTACAAAGCCGTCAAATTGCAGCACGCGGACGAACAAGAGCTGGCCCCGGCAGTTTACGAATAGAAGCGTTGGAAGACAGACTATGATCCGGGCCGCCACGTTTCGGCGGTCCGGTTCATTTTGCATTTGAAGCTTGTAGCGTCCTGACAAATGCGTAACGCAGTCATCCGGGTTCGAGGAGGACATCCGCTTGAATACTGAGACCGCCGACCGTCACGCCGATTACGACACGCGCAAGCTGTTTCTACTGAGCGTCATAGCATTGGCGACATCGGGCATGGTCTTCAGCATACGCAGCGCAACTATCGCTGCCATGCAGTCTCACTTCTTCGAATCGACCGATCCTGCGCACGCAGCCGGGTTGATAACAGCCGCCGCGGGAGCGGCTTTCATCGGAGGCGCAGTATCCGTCTTTATCGGTAGCCCCCTGTGCGATTATCTCGGCATGGGCCGGCTGTTGCTCCTTGCGAGTTTGTGCCATATTGGCGGTACCCTGGGCATCATCTTTGCGCCCGTGGGCTCTTCTGCTTATGCCATTCTCTGGGTAGGCATGGTAACCGCCGGCCTGGCCGGCGGGCTGGTGGAGGCGGTGATCAATCCGCTCATCGCTACGATCCACCCGGACGACAAAACGCACAAATTGAACGTGCTGCACGCGTGGTGGCCGGGAGGCATTATTCTCGGTGGACTGCTGGCATTCGCGCTGGGAAAGCTCGGTTTGAGCTGGCAAGTCAAAATGGGATGGGTGCTGATACCCGCCGCCGTCTACGCTTTGATGGTGCTCGGCACCAGGTTCCCACCGACGGAGCGAGTAGCGGCCGGAGTCTCCGCGCGGGACATGTTGAAGCAGGTCGTGCAGCCGCTCTACATCGTGCTATTCTGCTGTATGTTCTTGACCGCTGCGTCCGAGCTTGCACCCGGCCAGTGGGTGGACGCGGCCCTCTCCGATCGGGTTGGGATGCAGGGAATACTCCTCTTGGTCTACGTCAGCGCCCTCATGTTCGTGATGCGCCATTTTGCGGGCTCGTTCGCACACCTGCTGTCTCCCATAGGCCTGATGTGGGTGTCGTGCCTGCTGGCGTCCATCGGACTTTACACTCTGAGCATCGCGAACTCGCCGGTAACAGGTCTGCTGGCCGCGACGGTCTGGGGGGTGGGCGTGTGCTACATGTGGCCCACGATGCTGGGCATCACCTCCGAGCGATTTCCAAAGGGAGGCGCTTTCCTGATCGGACTTACAGGCTCCGCAGGTG
>JBGPOG010000081.1:0-11037 GCA_041487935.1 Chthonomonadia bacterium
GCGAGACCGTACGGACGTACCTCCAGCCGCCGAGACTAGGGAGGCGTGGGAGCGGGGCTTCGCTGAAGAATGAGCTCATACTAGCATAAAGTTCTAGCGGCGCCCATAACAATACACCTCATCGCACCGATTCTCCGGTAATGGAAGAAGAGTCATGAAACGTCATTTGTCAACCGTCGTTGTCGTGACCGTACTGGCCACAATTGCATTTGGATACGTCCGATACCGACAGGTGTGGGTTAGTAACCTAACAACGCGCTGGGCGGCCATGGACATTGCCAACCAATTCGTGAAGGAGTGGGATTCACGCCACTTCACCGTTTTGATGGCACCCGAATTCCGTAGTAAGGCAGAGCGTCTATTGAGCGGGTGGGCTATATCGACTTGCTCGCAGCAAGCATACGATAACGTCGGTAACACCTGGTACGCCTAACTAATGATTTGGCAGCAGGGAAGCCAGGTTAGGTCATACTACGACCTAGTGAGCATAAACGGCATCCTCGCCGACATTCGCTCCGGGCACGAATATCCCGATGCTATCTAACCACCCTTGTTCTCGTCTCGGTGAACCGTCAGTGAATGTGATAAAATGTGATCGGAGGAGCAATGATGAGCGAGCAGACTATTCCGCGTGCGGCGCGCAATCTGGACGCAAAGTACGATGCCGAAATTGAAGAGATCCTAGCGGAAGTGCGTCACATCAAGGAGTTGATACAGCAAGATCAGATCGAAATCGATCACATCAAATCAGAGACCGAAGCCATCAAAATCGAAACTGACCAAATACGAGCCGAGGGAAGACTATTAAGAGACTCTGGGTTCGCTATCCAGGCAGACATCGATGCGTCTCTTGCGCGCCTCAGGGGCGCAGCGTAGATGTGGAAGCGCCTGGTTGACATCGGAAAACAGGTTGTCTCGATTGCCAGGGATGTTCAGCAGTCTAAGACCGATGTCAAAGAGATTCGCGAGGAAAACCGCGAGATACGCAGGCTGCTTGCCGAGTCATTGCGCGACAACCAGGGTATTCGTACGGAATTGAACGTCGTCCGGATGGAATTGCGGGATTTGATTCACATCGTCGAGCGTAACGCCGAACTAGCGGATCGGGACCGCGAGAACCTCATTCTTCGGTTAGAGAATACAATTCTCAACCTCGAACGACGACTGCCGCCACCCAAGTTGGACATTGAACGGACGGACGGGCCGCCTGGCGCTTTCTAATATCCATTGGCTCGCTCCCGACACTCCTCAAATCCCCACTCCCTCTTGATCTCCCCATCCCGAAACACCTCCACAAGCAAATCCTCACCCGCCTCATGTTCCTGTACGGTCCGAAACTGTCCGTTCTCGATA
The DNA here is from genome assembly GCA_041487935.1 of Chthonomonadia bacterium. Classification (GTDB taxonomy): domain Bacteria; phylum Armatimonadota; class Chthonomonadetes; order Chthonomonadales; family CAJBBX01; genus JBGPOG01. Next base: position 1,354 of record JBGPOG010000081.1, read on the forward strand.
ACGAGTTTGAGCCGTCCGGCTTTGGAGTTTTTGCGGGGATCTGTGGCGGGCTGCTTGCTGACGGGGCGCTCTTCGCCGTGGACCGTAACGTTAGAGCACTTGAACGCGAACATCTGCGTATCGCGGTTTAGTTTTTGGAGCAGGGCGCCGCCCATGCCGAAGGCGATATTGCCGGCGCTCCAGCCTTCGCGTTCCATCCGGCTCAGTATTTCGCCAACCGAGTCGTAGTCGACTCCGTCTCCCTGGATCACGCGGACGTTCGGATGCAGGACTTTGAACCCTTTTTCATTCACCGAGCAGCCGAATGCCTCTCCAAGGATATTCAGGATTTCAGAGACAATGGTTGGCGGGTCGCCGGAGTCGGGGCGGATGACGAGCGTGCCCTTCCGGGCGAGGACACGCTCCTTAAGCTGTTGCCCCCAGATTTCGCGGCAGGCGCGGTGTACGTCGTACGAGTCGCTGACGCAGGCGACCAGTCCTTCAGGAAACTGTTCCAGCATATTCGCGTAAGCATCGGCTTCATGCTCGCGTCCCCACGAGATGATCGTGCTGTGTTCGGCGGCTGGAATTGAGAATCCGGCCATTTCACAGCCATAGTAGTCCCGTGCCGTCATAATCGCCTGGATCGTGTCGGTACCCTGGAAGTTGAGCAGATGAGCCGCTCCCCCGATACCTGCCGATTCCACAGAGCTGACTCCGCGGAAGCCGAAATCGTGCAGCTTGAATGGGATGAGCGACGGATCGCCGGTGCGCTCCAGGAAGCCCTGTATCAACTTTCGCATTTCGTGCGAGAGCGTGGCAACGGTGACCGGATACCAGACCTGGACCAGCAGCGTCTCGAGGTAGTTGGTCAGCCACCAGCAGGCGGGGTCGGTGTTTTCGATGGTGACGAGTGCGTTCAGGACCGGGACCACGGTTCCTTCCGGGACGGCCCGAATCACAACAGGCAGGCGCCCGCCGTGCGCATTCAATATATGCTCCCAGCCTGCTCGGTTGAAGAGCTCGGGATCGCCAAGATGCTTGGCCGTAAATTCCGCGGCTTCATCGATCTTGTCGCGAGTGACAACCGGTCCGGCCAGGTATGCCTTTAGAAAGTATTGCAGTCCGAAGAAGACAACCGAATTGAACCACCCGCCGCGCGACTCGAAGTAAGAATAGACCCCCTCAGTGTCGGGCGCGTATTGGCGCCAGTGCGTCAGCTTATAGCTGTCGGTCATTAAAATGAGGTTGTGGTTCATTCGTTTGGCTGCGAGGGCCCTGTGGTGGGCCGGAGTAGTTGTTGATCGGCTTCTCCCGAGCCGTGAGCGGCCGGTCGAAGGAGAGTGTTCTCGTCTGCCGGCGCGTTGGTTGGACGGAGCAGCCGATAGCGAGGATCGTTTTGCAAAGGCAGAACGGCCTCGTTCAATATCCGTTCCATGTGCGGAACCGCGGCGAGATAGTTCGGTTTGCCCTCTCGCGTCAGCAGCTCGGAGCACTTTATCTTGAGCGGATACTCCTGCCGGTTGCCGCCAACCAATGCCTTGAGCTTCTCGGCCAGATTCATCTCCCTCAGATTCACGATGAGGCGGCCCGTCAAGCAGTCGCCTTCCACCTGTGCGATCAAGGAAACCCCGTCAAGGTGCTCGCGCAGCTTATCCGGAGCGTCGTATGCCATTGCGGCCGTGGAGTTCCACTCTGGGACAAATAGATGGTGCAGATACCACGACGTTTCCGTGAATCCCATCGAGAGCATGGCGACCTTGACCGCTTCGATCTCGCGATGCTCCGTAACGACCAGTTTCGCCCCCGCCGTAGAGCCCGCCGAGAACCACCCGAACGAGGCGCGCGCGTCAATTCGACACCCTTCGTAAGGTCGACTCCAGGACTCCTTTGTGATTCGCGCATCGTCTGGAATCCGGAACTGGAATGGAAACCCTTGGACGCTTCTCCTGGCGACCGGCCGATTGTACGCGGGACAGACTTCGCCAAGAACCCGAATCACCAGTTGGTTCTTGCCCTCGCGAAACTCAACGAGACGGACGGAGATCCGGTTCAATTGCTGATCCAGCGAACCCCCGGATATCTCGATTGTGCCTCGGACTTCCGTCCCTCTTGGACACAGGTTGTTTTCTGTTTTAATGCTGATCCGAGCCCCGCCCCAGCCAAGGGCAAGCATCAGCCGCTTGAGTATGCTCATCGCAATTAATCAGGGTTTACGCCGTTTGTCCCCATCCGAGCGCTTTCCACCGTTCTACCTGCCAATTCCCTGAACAGCCAAAGGCGGCAAGCGTTACTGGATTTCACCGGCAATCAATCGAACCGAACCCACTGTCGGGCACGTCACCATATCACCTGCCCGCAGCTTACGGCCGCGTCGATCGTCGGGCTGACCGTTGACCAGAATACGATTATCCGCCAGGAATTGCTTCACTTCCGCGCCGGAATTGACTTCGCCCACGAGCTTCATAAGCTGGCCAAGGGTGATAAATTGTCCGCGGACTTCGATCTCACGCATGAAGATCCTAGCTCTATTGGGCTTGTTCCAGCCGGAATCCGGCATACGACACAGATCCCATTCAGAAATACCCCACAATCCCAATACAATATAAGTTAGCTGATGCGCGACGGGTTTCCTACCTGCTGGCGGTAGCCATCCAAGTTACCGCCGCCCCGTCAAGTTTACAAATCCCCCCTCTTGAGGTATAACCCTCCTCGCACACATCACCCATAGGAGCTTCCCTTAATGACGACTATAACCGACATCGTCGCTCGAGAGATTCTCGATTCGCGCGGCAACCCGACCGTCGAGGTCGATGTTTTTCTTGAAGACGGCGCGACGGGCCGGGCCGCGGTCCCGAGCGGGGCGTCGACCGGCGCCCACGAAGCTGTCGAGCTTCGAGACGAAGACGATAGCCGTTATGGGGGCAAGGGTGTACTGAATGCCGTCGAAAACGTGAACGACAAGATCGCCCCTGAGATCATCGACATGGATGCGACCGACCAGATCGGAATCGACCGATTGATGATCGAAATGGACGCCACGCCGAACAAATCGCTCCTCGGGGCAAACGCAATTCTTGGGGTTTCCATGGCGGTCGCGAAGGCGGCAGCGGAGTCGCTACAGATTCCCCTATATCGCTATCTCGGGGGTGTCTTCGCCTGCACGCTCCCAGTTCCGATGATGAATATCCTGAACGGTGGAAAGCACGCCGACAGTAACGTGGACTTTCAAGAGTTTATGGTGATGCCGGTGGGTGTGGAGACTTTCTCCGATGCTCTGCGAATGGGCGCGGAGTGCTTCCATTCCTTGAAGAAAGTTCTGAAGGGCCGGGATCTGAACACAGCTTACGGGGACGAGGGCGGATTCGCGCCGAACCTGGGTTCGAACGAGGAAGCGATCCAGATAATCGTCGAAGCGATCGAGCAAGCCGGTTACCGACCTGGCGAGGAGATCTATATCGCCCTCGATCCCGCCACATCCGAGCTTTACGAAGATGGCAAGTACAACCTCAAGGGCGAAGGGAGGATTCTTACCTCCGAGGAAATGGTCGGTTACTGGGCGTCGCTTGTGAATAAATACCCTATCATCTCCATCGAAGACGGGCTTGCCGAAGACGACTGGGCGGGATGGAAGCTGCTCACGGAGCGGATCGGCGAGCACGTTCAGATCATGGGCGATGACCTCTTCGTGACGAACACGGAGAGGCTGGCTCGCGGAATCAAAGAAGGCGTTGCCAATTCGATCTTGATCAAGGTCAACCAGATCGGCACTCTGACAGAGACCCTTGAGGCGATCGAAATGGCAAAGCGAGCGGGATACACGGCGGTGGTCTCACATAGGAGCGGAGAAACAGAGGATTCCACGATCGCAGACATCGCCGTCGCCACCAACGCCGGCCAGATCAAGACCGGCGCCCCTAATCGGACGGACCGCGTGGCCAAATACAACCAGCTTCTGAGGATAGAAGAGCAGCTCGCCGAGGTAGGCCGGTACGGGGGTTGGAAGGCTCTTTACAACGTGAGGAAGTGAAATCGCGCATCAACTGCGCCCATGAGGACCGCAGAATTCTGTAACGTTTACCCGACCGAAGGAAATGAAACCGCGGACCTCAACTCTCCGTCATCTCGCCAGAAAGTCAGCCGAGACAGCGAGAAATGGAGGCGATGCCATGCCGGCTTCTCGTTTGCGCAAGAGCTTCACGTTGATCGAGATTCTCGTAGTTCTGGGAATTATCACGATAGTCGCTGCCTTGCTCCTTCCGGTCTTCTTCCGCACACGCGGATCCGCGCGTTCCATTACCTGCGTATCCAATCTCCGCCAGGTGGGATTGGCGCTCCATATGTATCAGAGCGATTGGGACCGAATGCCCATCAGCCAGTTCGTAGACTCGGAGATGCCCGGATGGAAAGGACACGATCCGCTGCAACCATATTCCAGAAGCGGCGCAATATACCATTGCCCGGAAGCTCAATCAGGCCTGGCCGGAAACTATGAGTATCGTGCGGCCCTGTCGCTGTCAGAGCCGGTTTCCGGCCAGCCGCCTGCAGATGATGCGAAAACGATCGATCTTTCTCCTACCAGCGTGCTTACGTTCTGCTTTGAGCATGCGAAGATCACTCCCCAGCACACCTTTGAGGGGTCCTTCAACGTGGTGCGTGCTGGCGGCTCGTGCCAGAAAATACCGGCCGGCCGCGTCGCTTACTGGGTGTACAGCTACAGCTCGCGCCAATGGGTTGCTCCTCCAGCCTCGCAGTCTACGATGGGGCGGATTTTCGCTGTATTCCCAGATGAACCCTGGCCTCCGGAGTTCAATCGGTGACATTGATATTGCCGATTTCGGGACCGGCGTGGACGTGCGATCTCAGTAATCACACAATTGGACAAATCGCAGGACAAAGGCTGTCTGAACCATGATTTATCGGATTTGAGGATTTACTATGATTAATGCGGCCAAATCATGCCAATCAGCTTATCCGGCAAATCAAAGTTCAGACATTCAATCAACCTCGCACTCGCTGAGAATCCGCCGGTACTCCTGGCGGGCGTGTGCGTAGGCTTCTTCGAAGTCCTTCTGCTCCTTTTCCGTGTCCATGAACCGCTTCTTTTCCCGATAGCAGTTCTCCACGGCCTTGATGCACCATTCGGCGCTACGGCGGCTGGCGCGGATGGGCTTTTCGCCGACGACGACAAACACCGGGTTCGTGTGGCTGGATGGGAGGATGCGCAGCGCAACCCATGAGCTGCGCTCGATCTTGGCTTCGAATGTCAGCTCTTGTTCTTTGCCATCCGCCACGATGATCTGCTTTGCCACGGAATAGCCGTTTACTATCAGCTCGACCGGCACCTCGCGCGTCTCGCCCACGCGCGAGCGCTCGATATTCCAATACGGCTTCTGCTGATACGGCAGGTTTTTGATCTCCGGATGAAGCTTCTCATCGAGGTGTGCCGCTACCCGGGCGGTTACTTTCACGGTTCCCGGCTCCGCCAGCTTTAACTCGCTGCCGTTCTCTCCCATCTTCACGCCGCCGACCGTAAAGTTCATCAAGTGGCTGTAACCGTCGGAAACGTAATTTCGCCCTTTGCGGATATTCTCGCACCAGGTGTTGTAGTCCAGCTTGCCGTCGATCTTGACGTAGCTGCGGCCCAGCCCCACGCGCTCGCCGTAGATGCACGGAAAGTCCGTTTCCCCGCTGACCCTCGTACGGTACCCACAGTTCAGCGTGTGGTACCAGACATTCAGCTCATACGCATAAGGTGTATCGACCATCGATAGGAAATCGACCGCGGGAACAAGCTCGCCGCCCGGTCCGAGAACTTTATGCGTCACGTCCACCACATATTCATTCGCGCCGATTCCGTTGAACGCCGGGACGTTGTAGCTGGGCAGGTCCGCGTTTGGCTGCTCCAATCCCCATCCGGAGTGCGCCGGCCCGCAAACCGCGCCTTGCGCTTTCGCCCACTTATAGGTATTCAGGCAGAGCTTCGGCCAGTGATTCTTGGAGTCCCCGCCGGGATATATCTCCTCCTTTAGCCTGAGCAGGCATAAGTGCCCGGACTGGTGAGAGCCAAAGCCCGATACTTCAACATCATAATGAAGCAGGTAGGGAAACTGCGAAACAGGATCATCCTTGCCGGTAAAGAACTGTTTCTGGTAATCGAAGCACGGTCCCCACGTCAGGTTGCAGCCGATTTTCAAGTCCTCGCCCAAACAATGGCGCATCATGTCCGAGGCAAGAACGCCCTCGGTCGGCATTTCGTAGTGCGCGCATCCGGCAGCGTGGATGTGGTGGTCGCCGGAATACCAGCCGGTAAGCGATGGATCGATCCACCGTGCCAGCCGGAAGCTCTCCGAAGCCGTCTTACCCTTCGGAACCGTGATTGTCCGAAGGATGGGCAGGTATTCAGGACCTCTGGTCACTTCAACATTGTATGTGCCGGCCGGAAGCTTGACGGACTCGCCATTGGCGCGGTAGATCTGCGGGTGAAAGAAGAAGTCCGGCGCAAGCCGTTTGGCCTGCGACGGGTAGACTCGTCCCAACGGATCTCGGAACTGGAATGCCGCAGTAGCCGGCTTGCCGGATTCGTCTAGAACATGGAGTTTGACATCGACGGACGGCTGGATGGTGAACAGGATGTCTGCTTCGCTTCTGAAGCCAATGTCCTGTGTGCCCTGTCCCACGTTCGCGGAGATCTTCGCTTCCCGCTGTCCTTGATCCCGGCTGTAGAGCGACAGGACGCGGTATTCGACATTCAGCCCCGAAAGCTGCGGCTTGAGCGGGTTTTTTGTATACTGTTCAATCGACAGCCATCGATTTCGCGCGACAGCACGCGGATCGTTCCCATCCTGACGGAATCTAAGCGCCGCTTTACGGTCATCCGTTCGGGCGTAAACAGGTTCCGCGTTTGGACTGGCAATTGCGAGCGGCGCGGTGACGCCGGCATCGTTGGTCACTTTAACAAGGAACGTCCGCCATCCCTGCTCTTGCAGTTCCGCCTTTGCCGGCCCCGGACCCACTTTCACTCGACTTTCCGGGTTGATCTCTACCAGGAGAAGGCAGTGTTTGTCCAGCACGCGTTGTATCGTCGCGACTCCCCTGGCCGCATCCGCGCCGCGCGTCGCATCGAGAACCGCCTTCTTCTCCACCATCGGCAGCGGCGCGCCGAGGTAGTCCAGTGTTTCGAGGACTCGTACGGCTTGCGCCGCAAGCGGCTGGAACTCAACGTCCTGCCGGACGCTGGTCGTGCCGAAAGACAGCATCGTTGCGATTAGTATTAATGCGCTCATTGCTTCCACCTCCTGAGGTCTTGAAGGCAAACCACCGTTTTCGACTAGGGTAGTAGTTCAATATTCGTCAGAAAAGTCCTTGTATCGCACTGACCGGGGCGGACCCGATAGGGTATTCTTCGCGTGTTATACTGATTTGAGACGACTCAATGACATCGTTGCTTCGAATTAGCTGGAGGATGCGAAATGACTGTCACGATACAGCTTTCAGTTGCTGCCGAGCGCAGGCTAGAGGCACGGGCCAAACGTCAAGGGATCGATAGTGAATCGGTCGCCGCGTCCGTGCTGGAGCAGGCGCTCGCCTGGGAGGATGAAGATTACGAGGATGCCGTGGCTGGCATACAGCGTGGGCTAGATGACTTTGAGTCCGGCCGCTTTCGGAAGTTTGAAGAATTTGCCGGAGAACAGCGCCAGAAATGCAATCTCCCGAAAGCTCAATGACGTTTTCAATCCAGATTTCGGATGTTGCGCAGGCTGAAGCAGACGCAGCTTATCTTTGAATTTCGCAGTTTTCTCCTGAACGAGCCGGCAAGTGGTTTAACGGTTTGCTCGCTGCTACCTGATCCCTCGCTGAGTTTCCACGAAGCCATCCGCTCGCTCCGGAAAGCGACCGTTTCAACCGCGAAGTCAGACAAATACTTTACGGACGCAGGCGGGAAGTCTTCCGCATCCTGTTCACAATTATTGAGCCGGTCAGTGAAGGCGACGACACCATAATCCGAGTACTTCACATTCGTCACGGATCGCAACAAACTCTAGGTGAGAGAGCTGATTGAGGTGTTAGTGAAATTGGGATGCGCCATATCGTCCGATCGTTCACCAATAATTAGCCGGCCAAGTTTGGAGGTCTGCAAATGCTTAGACATATCAAATTCGCTTCGTTGGCAATTGTCTTGATGATAATAGCCGAAGGATCACAGGCAGAGGGATCATGGAAGCCCGCCCCTGCGCCGCTTATGACTCGCTGGGCGAAGGACGTCTCCCCGAAGAAAGCAAGGCCGGAATACCCCCGACCGAATTTCGTCCGCAAGGATTGGCTGAACCTGAACGGGATATGGGAGTTCGCATTCGATGACGCCAACGCCGGAGTTGCGGCAGGATGGCATACCGGTCACCCGTTGCCGGAACAGATCCTTGTTCCCTGGACCTTTGAAGCCGCTCTATCGGGGATCGGCAAAGGCAAGGAGATCCACGAGCGCGTCTGGTACCGCCGGACTTTCGAAGTGCCGAAGTCATGGAAGGGCAAGCGCGTTCTGCTTCATTTTGGCGCGGTGGACTGGGAGGCTTCGGTTTGGGTGAACGGCAAAGCGATGGCGCCGCACCGCGGCGGATATTCTCCATTTAGTTTTGACGTAACTGACGCGATTAAGCCGAAAGGTCCGCAAGAAGTCGTGGTCGCCGCGTTCGATCCCGCCGATCCGAAGAAGGGCGCCTACCAGCCCAAAGGAAAGCAGCTCGGCAGCGAGGGTATCTGGTACACGCGAACAACCGGTATCTGGCAGACGGTGTGGCTGGAACCAGTGTCCCAGGCTTCCATTGGAGAAATCTCAGCAGAAGGGACCGCCGACGGAATGGCGCGGATTTCGGCGGCCGTCGTAGGATTTTCAAGAGGGACTGGGGAGCTGACCGTCAGGTTCAGCCGTGGGGAAAAGCAAATTGCCATTGCTAACGTGAAATCGATCGAGGGATTTACGCAGCCATCGTTCACGACGCGCGTCCCTAATCCTGAGCTTTGGTCGCCTGAAAGTCCCGCGCTATACGACATGACGATCACCCTAAGAACTGGTGGCCGGGTCGTCGATGAAGTCAAAAGCTATTGCGCCTTCCGCTCCGTAGAGCTCAAGGATGGCCGGATCGCGTTGAACGGCAAACCCTATTTCCTGCGTGGCGTGTTGGATCAGGGCTTCTGGCCGGACGGCATCTACACGCCTCCCACCGACGAAGCCATCAAGAACGAAGTCGTCGTCACCAAAGCGTTCGGTTTCAACATCGCCCGCAAGCACGTGAAAGTCGAAGACCCGCGATGGTATTACTACTGCGATAAGCTCGGCCTGCTTGTCGCTCAGGATATGCCGAGCAGCCACAACTTGAGCACCGACGAGGCAAAGTTGAACTTTGAAACCGAGTGGAGTGACATCATCTGGAATCTACGGAACCATCCCAGCATAATTATCTGGGTGACGTTCAACGAAGATTGGGGACATCCGATGGAATTCCAGGACAAGATTGTGCAATTGACTCTGGCGGAAGATAAGTCACGCCCAATCATCGACGCCTCCGGTTGGACCCAACGAAGCAAGACGGACATCACTGACATTCACGATTACGGCAACAATCTCAAGAAGCACGCTCATCCCCATCCGAAGGTCACCTGGATCGGCGAATACGGCGGCGTGGCCTTGCCGATCGAGGGCCACAC
>JBGPOG010000082.1:0-10986 GCA_041487935.1 Chthonomonadia bacterium
AAGCCTCAGAGTCGGGCACGCTTTTTAGAGTCGTGTCCTCCCCCTTGCCAAACGCAGTCTTGAATTCCTGTTGCCGATAAACGCCGGTCGCCGTGACGGCATGTCGCATCCCGCCAGGCTCATCATCGCAAATGCCAGCTTAATAAACACATTGCGGATGCCGATATGGCGCGACGCCATTCGTCCGTTTGCGGTTGTAAATTCGAGATTCTTTATCATGTGAATAGGCCGTCCAATTCCATAGACGCGAAGCGTATGATAACGGAGGCAGCAGCCCGTTGTCAAGGGTTCTTGCAAGCTTTTTTCAATACCGGGTCTGGCCCTCCCTAAAGGAAAGCGCGCGGTGGCAGCCGAAACTGTCTCCCGTCAAGCTGAGGAGGGAGCCTGTATTGAAGACGATCATCGAGCCGTTCAAAATCAAAATGGTCGAGCCTATTCGGTTCACCACGCCGGAGGAGCGCAAAGAGATTCTCGAGCGCGCGCATTACAATCCATTCTTGATTCACGCCGAGGATATCTTGATCGACCTGCTCACCGACAGTGGCACATCCGCCATGTCCGCCGCACAGTGGGGAGCGATGATGGTCGCGGACGAAAGCTACGCAGGAGGGCGCAGCTTCTTCAAGTTCGAGAAGGTCGTCAAGGAACTCACCGGCTTCAAGCACATCATTCCCACCCATCAGGGGCGCGCCGCGGAGCACATCCTCTGCCATGTCCTGGGAGGCCAGGGCAAGATCATCCCGAGCAACAACCACTTCGACACCACTCGCGCAAACATAGAATATTCCGGCGCGGAAGCGCTGGATCTGGTTATCGAGGAAGGTAAACATCCCGAAACCGTGCATCCGTTTAAGGGGAACCTGGATATTGCGAAACTGGAGGCGCTGCTGGCGGACGATGGACGATTGACGATAGACGATCGAGACTTGGACGATAGACGATTGACGATAGACGGTCGAGACTTGGACGATAGACGATTGACGATGGACGGTCGAGACTTGGACGATGGACGATTGACGATAGACGGTCGAGACTTGGACGATAGACGATTGACGATGGACGGTCGAGACTTGGACGTTAGACGATTGACGATGGACGATGATGTGGAAGACTGCCAGCCATCGGCGAGAGATGATGAAATACGCGGGACATCAACCATCGTCCATCGTCCATCGTCCATCGTCCCTTTTGGCATGTTAACCGCCACCAACAATACAGGCGGCGGACAGCCGGTCTCAATGGAGAACATCCGGCAGGTGGGTGAGACACTGCACAAGTATGGAATTCCCTTCTTTTTGGACGCCTGCCGATTCGCCGAAAACGCATGGTTCATCAAGATGCGCGAGCCTGGGTACGCAGATAAGACTCCCCGAGAGATCGCCCAGCAGATGTTCTCCTATTGTGACGGCGCGACGTTTTCCGGCAAAAAGGACGGCCTATCCAATATCGGCGGCTTCCTGGCTTTAAATGACGATCGCATCGCCGAAAAGGCGCGCAATATCTTGATTCTCACGGAAGGATTTCCCACCTATGGGGGATTGGCTGCGAGGGATATTGAAGCCTTAGCAGTTGGGTTACAGGAGATATTGGACGAACGCTACCTCGAATACCGCCATGCCTGCGTTGAGTACTTCGCGCACAGGCTTCGCGTGGGAGGCGTCAAGATCGTCGAGCCGCCGGGCGGGCACGCGGTCTTTCTCGACGCGCGGGCATTCTTGCCGCACATTCCGGTCGAGCAATACCCCGGCCAGGCGCTGGTCTGCGCGCTTTACCTGGCTGGCGGAGTACGGTCGGTCGAGATCGGCAGCGCGATGTTCGGAAAACGCGACCCGGAATCCGGATCCGAATCATTTGCCGAAATGGACCTGGTCCGCCTGGCGATCCCCCGCCGGGTCTACACCCAGAGCCACGTGGACTATCTGGCAGAGGTCGTGCTGGAAACGTACGAGAAGCGGGAAGAGATAAGGGGCTTGAAGATGGTATATCAGGCGCCGATCCTGCGGCACTTTACGGCGCACTTCGAGCCGATGTGAGACAGCAAGCTGGATTCCGATGCAATTGGCCTCCTGACACCTGCCTAACGGCTAGTGTAGTGTCTCCATATCAGCCTTACAATGTGAAGGAAAAGCACCCATACGGGTGGCCGTCTGGCCAGGTTCCTCGCAAAGGCGGCTCCTAACGACGGTGCAATGTCGAATTCAGCGGGCGCCCGGCGCTTGTTTGCCGCCTCAGAGATCAATGGCGCAATGGGATCGCCTGGTCTGATGCTGCGAAGCATGGCCGAGAGCCGGCGTTGCTCCTTCGCGGAAAGGGTTTGTCCATTTCCGGCGTCCAATTTAATGAACCTCCCGCTCGGAAAGCGCCTTTACGTGTCGTAAGACCCTCAAGTGTATCTGGTGTATGATCCCGTCTGACCAGAGCTTCCAATATCCTCCGGGCTCGAGGTGGTGCGCGTACCACGTCGTACCTTCCAATCGAGTTCTTCCTCCAGGCAGCGCGATAAGCCTGAATTGCCCGCCTCTGGATGCCAGGAACCCATGCAGGTGGCGCGGATGAATCTCCTTGTATGGCGTCCATTCCTCCATTGGCGCGGGGTTCGCCGTCACTGTGAATTTGAGCAACCGTGGCGCGTCCCACACCTCGATCGGCTCGACAAACGGGCCGGTCGAGAATTGACAATAACGAACGGCGCCTGGTCCCTGGCCCTTGATTTCAGCCCGCATCGGGTATGCGATGCCGATCCGGAAGAGCATCTCTTCGGGCGGTGGAAGCTCTGAGAAGCTTACGACGTTCCTCCACACGACCGAAGCGGGCGCATCGACATCCAACGATGTTCGTACCGCATACAGGTCCGGGGTCTTCCCGATCTGCGCATCCGCGCCCATCAGACACGGGAGAAGGAAAACAAGCAAGAAAAGCACGGGAGGAGCATCGTCCTGCTGCCAGGGTCTCGTCTGAATGGCGTACCCGAGCAGACCGCCCATGTTCGCCGCTCCAACACCGATCGGCGCGGCCATGAGCAAACAGATGGCGCCTTCGAATGCCACCAGGAGGAATGCGATGGCAAGGAGCAACACAGCAAGATTGGCCACGCCGAGGCACGCGGCAATGCCGCGCGGACGATGGTAGCCGTAAATCAGGACCGATACCATGCCTACGGCGAATGGTACGCCAAGGAACAACCCGGCCCCGTAGGTCGACAATCCGTCGACGCTGAACTTGGCAATCAGCAGCCCGGCCACGATCGTCAACATCAGTGCTATGGCCGCCGCGCCCAGCGGATGATCGGGAATGATCCAGTCGAAAAACGTGCGAATTGCACTCGGACGTGAATCGTGGGGTATCTCGGAAGCGCGCCGGCTCGGCAAGACACACAGCGTCGCAAAGAGCAGCAGATTTACGAAGGGTACAAAGAATAGGATTGCCACCCAGATAGGGAGATGAGCGGCTCGCAGGCGCTTGACGGTCAGCAGAACACCAATGAACGCGAATGGCAACGAAAGGATCAGCAGCGTCACGAAAAGCGAGGAGGGACCGGCTTCAATGCCTTGAGTGATTGCTGGGCGCAGGTAGCTGAAAACCGACCACGGCCGCCCGAAGAATTTCCAGGCGACAAACCGATCGAGGTTGTGCTTGACCGCAAACAGGAGAAGGCCAATAAGTGCGTACGGTGCGCGACCGATCGTTCCATCGATCCGCCAGAAGTCTGAGAGCTTGGTTTTCATGCCGGCGCTCCTCTCGGTTTGCCTGACACATTACAATGACGCCTACTTGGGCGTCATTCTCATTACCGATTGATCCCGCCCTGCAATTCGGCTATTCTGAGCCGGTTTGTGGCTCTTTCCAACGAATGAGAAGCCTCTTCGTAATCGATGGCGCCGCCACTCGCAAGGTGCTCTCGCGCGGTTGCCACGGCGGCCTCTGCCCTGGCCACGTCGATGTCCGCGGCCCTTTCCGCCGTATCGGCCAGGATGATGGCCTTGTCCGGCTTTACTTCCATGAAACCGCCGCTCGTCGCGATATGCTCGATATCGCGGTTCTCATATTCCACCTTGATGAGCCCGATGGCAAGCGCCGTCATTAAGGGAGCGTGGTGCGCCAGCACCCCGAACGATCCCTCGATCCCAGGCGCTCGGACGGACACGACCTGCTCAGAAAGCAGCACGCGATCCGGCGTAACCAGTTCTAAGAGGAAAGTTGCCATGGTTTCACTTGGAGTAAAGGAGTGTTGGAGAAATGGAGCGTTATGCCGCCGCCAGCTCCTTCGCTTTTGCCACCGCCTCGTCGATATCGCCGACCATATAGAACGCCTGTTCCGGCAGATCGTCGTGCTTGCCTGCAACCAATTCCTGGAACGACCGGATGGTCTCCTTCAGCGGCACGTACTTGCCTTCGATGCCGGTAAACTGCTGCGCCACACGGAATGGCTGCGACAGGAACCTTTCCAGGCGTCGCGCCCGTGCGACGATCAGTTTGTCTTCGTCCGAAAGCTCATCGATGCCAAGAATTGCGATAATATCCTGAAGTTCCTTGTATCGCTGTAAGATCTGCTGCACCGAGCGGGCAACATTATAGTGCTCCTCGCCGACGATTTTTGGGTCCAGGATTCGGGAGGTCGAAACCAGGGGATCGACCGCAGGATAGATGCCTTTTTCGACGATTCTGCGCTCGAGATAAGTCGTGGCATCGAGGTGGCCGAAGGCCGTTGCCGGAGCGGGATCGGTCGGGTCGTCCGCCGGGACGTACACCGCCTGGATGGAAGTTACAGACCCTTTGGTCGTTGACGTGATCCGTTCTTGAAGGGCGCCCATCTCCGTGCCGAGCGTCGGCTGGTAACCTACCGCCGACGGGATTCGTCCGAGAAGCGCGGAAACCTCCGAACCGGCCTGTGTAAATCGGAAGATATTGTCGATGAACAGGAGCACATCTTGCCCCTCGATATCCCGGAAGTATTCTGCGATGGTCAGACCCGAGAGCGCTACCCGAAGGCGTGCTCCTGGCGGCTCGTTCATCTGGCCGAAGACCATGGCTGTCTTCGAAATAACCCCCGACTCGGTCATTTCCAGCCAGAGGTCGTTTCCTTCGCGCGTTCGCTCCCCTACCCCTGCAAACACGGAAAAACCGCCGTGCTCGGTAGCGATGTTTGTGATCAACTCCTGAATCAATACGGTCTTGCCCAGTCCCGCGCCGCCAAAGAGGCCGATCTTTCCGCCTTTGAGATAAGGAGTAAGGAGGTCGATAACCTTGAGCCCGGTTTCAAGGACCTCCGTGGTTGCCGCCTGGTCCTCAAATCCAGGCGCCGGCCGATGGATCGGCCAGCGCTCTTTCACATTAACGTCGCCACCTTCATCGATCGGCTTGCCGAGCAGATTGAAAACCCTTCCCAGCGTCTCGCGACCCACCGGGACGGTGATCGGCCCTCCCGTATCATTTGCGGGCATCCCGCGCACCAGGCCGTCCGTGGAGGACATTGCTATACACCGAACGATGTCGTTTCCCAGGTGCTGCGCGACTTCGGTGGTGAGGTCGATTTTCCGCGCGGCGTCCACAATCGTAACAGCATTCAAGATCGAAGGCAGCTCACCCGCAGGGAACGTAATATCCACCACCGGTCCCTGGACCTGAACGATTTTTCCGGTTGCCATCTGGCGGTTAACTCCTTGTTAAACGTCAACTATGACGCAATCAACGTCTATCGCGTTGGTGATCGAGAGCGTTTATCGACCTCGAAAAATGCTAATCTCGCGATTGTTGCCGACTCTGTACCAAAATTCACGAGTTCGATTCAGTGTAGCAGAATCGCGATGATTGAATCAATACTACACCCTGATTCAAGGCGAATTGCGCACCGTTTATCTCTGCCGGGTCAATACGTGGGTCCAACCGCCGTCAACCCGGTTGTGCTAAAATAGGACCTAGCCTGAAATGGGAGGAATACATCGCTTTGCTTCTGGTGCTCGATGTTGGTAATTCCAACCTGGTGATCGGAGTCTACGACGGCGAGAAACTGGCCGCGGATTGGCGCGTCCGCACCGTGCGCGACCGCACCGGAGATGAGCTTGGCATTCTGATATCTGAACTTACCGCGCACGAGGGAATCCCCGCGGAGAAGATTTCAGGTGTCGTGATTTCGAGCGTCGTTCCGACCATGAACGACGCCCTCTTGCTGATGTCTCGCCGATACTTTCATGCGGAGCCATTGATGATCGGCGCAGAGACGGCATTCGGCATCGAAGTCCACTATGAGCCGAAATCCGACGTAGGCGCCGATAGGCTGGTCAATGCGGTCGCCGCCTTTCACCGTTACGGCGGCCCTGCGGTCGTGGTAGACTCCGGTACCGCGACGACGTTCGACGCTATTGGAGCGAATGGCGACTATCTGGGCGGCGCTATCGCCCCTGGAATCGGAATCTCAGCCGATGCACTCTTTGGGGCGGCTTCCAGACTCTACCGCGTGGATATCGTCCCTCCCAAAGCGGCCGTCGGCAAGAATACCGTCGCAGCCATGCAGTCGGGAATTCTGTTCGGGTATGCAGGTCTGGTCGACGCGATGGTAGACCGCTTCCGCAACGAGATCGGCGAAGACGCCAGAGTAATCGCCACCGGCGGGCTGGCAGAGAGAATTGCCGCGGAAAGCCGAACGATTCAAACCGTCGATCAAATGTTAACGCTCGAAGGTCTCAGGTTGCTCTGGGAAAGAAACGGCTCGGATAGACGATAGACGATTGGTGTAAAGACGATGGACGATAGACGATGGACGATTTATCGTTCGTTGTTGTAGTCCTTAATCCGACACGGAAAGTCACGAGGTTTGTTTTGCGAATCCAAATGCAAGCCTCACTCCAATCGTCCATCGTCCATCGTCCATCGTCAATCGTCAAGAATTGAACATGCCAACTGTTCTCGAGCACAACTTAGCAACCCCGTTCCGCATCGGTAACATATCGGTCGATCCTCCGGTCGTCCTTGCCCCAATGGCCGATGTGACGAACGGCGCATTCCGCCGCCTCTGCAAATCGATCGGGCAGCCGGGGCTAATCGTCACGGAACAGATCAGTACGCAGGCCGTCCACTACAAGAGCGAACGGACCTGGCAGATGTTCGACTGGACCGATGCCGAGCGCCCGCTCTCGGTTCAGCTCTTCGGCGCCGATCCGGCGATTATGGCTGAAGCCGCGCGGATAGTGGTGGATCGGGGAGCCGATATCGTCGATATTAACATGGGCTGCTGGGTCCCAAAGGTGTGCAAGCAGGGGGCTGGGGCGGCGTTGCTGAAGGACGAGGCCACGGCGGTTCGCGTGGTAGGGGCCGTTATTCGGGCCGTACCGGTCCCGGTAACCGTTAAGATGCGAGCCGGATGGGATTGCTCCAATCTCACCTCCGTCAGCCTTGCGCGAGAGTTTGAGAGGCTGGGTGCGCAGGCATTCACTCTCCATGCGCGAACCGCGAAGCAGGGATTCGATGGGTTCGCCGATTGGAGCTGGATTGAAGAGATCAAGCGATCCGTGGGAGTGCCCGTGATCGGAAACGGCGACGTGCGCTCGCCGGAGGATGCCGCTCGGATGCTTGCAATCACGGGCTGCGATGGAATCATGATCGGCCGCGCCGCCATCGGGAACCCGTGGATTCTGAGCGATACGGCCCATTATCTTAGAACCGGCCAACTCTTGCCCGCTCCCGGCCTGGCGGAGCGAATCGAAGCCGCGATGATCCACTTGGAGGATCTCGCGCGGACCATGGGCGAGGATCGCGCCGTCCGCCATCTGCGCGGGCAGCTTCCGCACTACGTTAAAGGCGAGCCGGGAGCCAGCCGCGCACGAGAACGGATTGTCAAAGCAGTAACCATCGTGGAGGTGAGGGACATACTTTCGAGTGTGGGTCAGGCTTGGGGAGATACAGTGACCGGTAGTCGGTGATCGCTGGTTACTGATTACTGATTACTGATTACTGGTTACTGGTTACTGATTACTGGTTACTGTTTACCGAACGATTACGCAACCAACCGCTCGTCCGCCGCTCCTATCCACTGGGGCAGCCAAAAGTGCAGACCGGATCCGGCGTCTTCGGAGTGAAACGTTGCAATCTCGCCACCCATGTGCTCGATCAGATCGCGAAGTCGATCGATCGAGCGGTCCCAGGTTACATCCCGGTCCCCGGCGCTTTCGACGAGGATTTCAAACATCACGCACACATCATCCAGGTGTGAATAGGCTCTGAGAGTGATTTTGCCGCCAGGCGCCTCATCGAGCACCGACTGCACCGCAGCCCGATGGACTTCGCGAAGCGCATGGCGGTCGGCGGCCGCCACAAGCGTGTCCCAGGCGATCACTTCAAAATGCAGGCGAGTGCCGGCGCATGCCGCAATGTCGCGGAACTCGGAGTAGACGGACTCGAAAAGACGGTCCACGGCAATTCCCTCGATGAACAGCCGTTGCGGAACGTTATCGCTGGTTTGAAACTGGGCCTGAACCATTATCGGGTGCGACTCCTCATGATTAGTCCTGGTAGGTTCTTCCATGTTCGCTAGGCAGATATGCGCGGCAAAACGGCCACGCGTTGAAACACGTACGATTAATAGAGTTGGAATTGCACGGCTGGGGCTCGAAGGAGGGATCGGTTGAAGCGCGTCGTGAGCGTAAGCCTGGGAACGTCCAAGCGCGATAAGAGCGAGGAAGCCGTGATACTCGGCGTCCCGTTTCGGATCGAGCGCATTGGAACGGACGGCGATAAGCAGCGGTTCAGAGCGGCGATTGCGGAATTGGACGGCAAGGTCGACTGCTTCGGTGTAGGAGGAACCGACGCATGGCTCTATGCGGGCGGCCGGCGCTATGCGGTCCGAGAAACGCTCTCGCTGATGAGCAACGCGAAACAGACTCCCTGGGCGGACGGCAGCGGTTTGAAGCACACGTTGGAGCGGTCCACCGTCGAATACCTGCAGGATCATAACATCGTGGATTTCCATGATAAGAATGTGCTTATCGTCTCGGCTGTAGATCGCTTTGGGCTTGCCGAAGCCATCGCTCAGAGGGCGAAATCCGTTGTCTACGGCGACATTCTCTTCGGTGTCGGCCTGCCGATACCGGTGCGGTCCTGGAATACAGTCAAGTGGCTTGGGCGAATCCTGCTGCCGGTTATCGCTCGCTGCCCCATCTCCTGGTTCTACCCCACCGGCGAAAAGCAAGAGGTCAACACGCCGAAACATCGAAAGTATTTCGATTGGGCGGACGTTGTGGCGGGCGATTGGCACTTCATCCGCCGGTTCATGCCCGAACGTATGGATGGAAAGATCGTCCTGACGCAGTCGAGCCGGACTCGCGAGGTGGATCTGCTGCGCGAGCGAGGAGTGCGGACGCTAATTACAACCACGCCCGAGATCAATGGCGAGGCATTCGCAACGAACGTCATGGAAGCCGTACTGGTGACCCTGCTCGGCCGGCGTCCGCAAGAGTTGACGCCCGGCGACTACATGGGTAAACTGAACGAGCTCGGCTGGCGGCCACAAGTAAGAGAGCTGAATCCCGCGGCTGGCCGGCACTCGATAGCGACCTGATCATGGAAAAGTTCGCCTTTATCATCCACCCCATCGACGTGCGACGGGATGTAGCCAGGAAGCTCCCCATTGCCAGATACCTCCCGCCGCGCCTGATCGAATGGTATATCAAACAGCGCGACCCGATCGTTGCGGCCCACATAACCGGCGTACGTTCTGCGACCGGGACTGAGGCCGAAGGCTGGTTTATTGGATGCCCCCTCACCCCGCGGCAATTCGTGGAGCTTCCCATCGACTTCGTATGGGAGAAGCTGGAGAAATGCGGACGGCTGGCGGAAGGGCTGGGCGCCAAGATCGTCGGCCTTGGAGCTTTCACATCGGTGGTCGGCGACGGCGGCGTGACGCTGGCGAAGCGGCTCAAAATTGCGGTGACCACCGGCAATTCCTACACGGTCGCCACGGCCATCGAAGGCGCGGTCGAGGCGGGGCGGTTGATGGGCATTTCGTTGCCTGAAGCCAATGTTGCCGTAGTTGGCGCAACCGGATCCATTGGAGCGACGTGCGCGGAGATCCTCGCCCGGGATTCTCGCGGAATTGCACTGGTGGGGCGCTCGACCGAGAAGCTGAAGGCCGTCGCGCTACGCATCGAGGGCAGCACGGGCGCGAAGCCCAAGGTCTTCACGGACGTGGGCGAAGGCCTTCGCGACGCCGATATCGTGATCGCGGTCAGCAGCGCGGTGGAGGCCATCGTCAGGCCGGAGCACATCAAGCGCGGCGCGGTGGTCTGCGACGTGGCTCGCCCTCGCGATGTTTCGGTGGCAGTATCGAAAGAGCGGGACGACGTCCTCGTCATCGAAGGCGGCGTGGTCCGCGTGCCGGGCGGGATGAGCTGCGTGAAGATGGATAAGCCGGAGCCGTTCAGCTTTGGCTTCCCCAGCGGCACGGCCTACGCCTGTATGTCCGAAACGATGGCGCTGGCCTTGGAGGGCCGCTACGAGAGCTTTACGCTGGGCAAAGACGTTTCAGTGGCCCAGGTCGACGAGATTACGGCGATCTGCCGTAAACACGGGTTCAAGATCGAAGGCTTCCGCTCGTTCGAGCGCGCGGTCGATAACGATGAGATCGCGCGCATACGGAAACGAGCCGGCCGCGAGAAAGAAGCGGAGCCGGCCATCCGCTAAGATTTGGCCGACCCTGACTGAAGCCGGAAAGAACCCGCCATAATGAACATAATGGACATAAATGAACAGCGCAGGTTTTATGCGCAAATGAATACTTATGCGAGGTAATTGCAAAACTGTTGCGATACGAGCGAGTTGTCATCCCGAGCAATTGATGCTGCCGGCAACACGTTGCATGTAATGACAAAACACAGCAATTCCGTCATCCCGAACCGTCGGCAATTCCGTCATCCCGAACCGTCGGCAATTCCGTCATCCCGAACCGTCGGCAATTCCGTCATCCCGAACCGTCGGCAATTCCGTCATCCCGAACCG
>JBGPOG010000083.1:0-10896 GCA_041487935.1 Chthonomonadia bacterium
CTTGCCCGCCGGGCCGCCAGAGCTCATGCGGCTGCCGCGGAAGGGATGTGAAGATGTCATTTAGTGTAAAGGAACAGGCGGAGCTCGAGGAGTGGATCGAGATCATCTGGGAGAAGGCCCACGAGATGGGCCTGGACCCGTATCCGACCCACTTCGAGATGGTGCCCGACCACGTCATCTACGAGCTGGGTTCTTACGGGCTGCCGGCGCGATTCTCGCACTGGACCTTCGGGCGCGACTATCACCGCCAGAAGACCAGCTACGAATACGGCATGTCCAAGATCTACGAGATCGTCTTCAACACCGACCCCACGCAGGCGTTCTTGATGGACAGCAATTCCATGCTGTCGCACAAATTGGTTGTGGCGCACGTGCTTGGGCACTCGGACTTCTTCCGGCGCAACAACTACTTCCAGCACACCGATCGCCGGATGATCGAGTCGATGCGGCTGCACGCCAATCGGATTTACGAATACGAGCAGCACCACGGACCTGACGAGGTGGAACGCTTCCTGGATGCAGCGCTCAGCATCGAGGAGCATTTCGACGCGTCTTCGCCGCTGTTCCGGCAGAGAACTCCGGAGCAGATCGAAGAACATCGTACCGAGGACAAGGGCAAGCATTCGGACTACGACGATATCTGGCGGCTAGGCCCTCAGGAGGAGGAGGCCCGTCCGGCTGATAAGAAGACGCCTCAGGAGCCCGACAAAGACCTGCTCAAGATTATTCGCGACCACGCTCCTGAAATGGAAGACTGGCAGCGGGACGTCGTCAACATCATCCGCGACGAAATGCTCTACTTCCTGCCTCAGATGCGCACGAAGATTATGAACGAAGGCTGGGCATCGCTGTGGCACGAGCGCATCCTCACGGAGCTGCCGTTGACATCGGAAGAGCATTGGGAGTTTCGGCGGATGCACTCGAGCGTGCTCTCGCCCGGATCGCGTATGAGCCTGAATCCGTATTATGTGGGCTATCAGATGCTCAGGGACATCGAGCGCCGATGGAATGGGGAGCAAGACCCGGACGATACGGAGGAAGATTGGCGAGGGGAAGCCATCGCTCGCCCGAAGGACCAGGGATTTGCGAAGATGTTTGAAGTTGTAGAGACGGAATCGGACGTGTCGTTCCTGCGCAAGTACCTGACCCAGAAGATGGTTAAGGACCTGGATATGTACACCTACAAGATGGAAGAGGTGGACGGCGAGCTGGCGTGGGTGGTTCAGGATACGGACTGGCGTCGAGTGCGGGATGCGATGGTGGATTCAATGACCAACTTCGGCAGCCCGGTCATCATGGTGGAGGATGTGGATTACGCGCACCACGGCGAGCTATATCTGAAGCATCAATACGACGGCAAGGCGCTGGACACGGACTATACGGCCCGCACGCTAAAGAACATCCAGTATCTATGGCGCCGTCCGGTGCATTTGGAAACCATTATCGACGAGGACCCCGTGCTACTGACCTTCGACGGCGAGGACTTGGAGCAGGTGACGCTGTGAGGGGGTGCGCGGGTGTCAATATCGTTCGATCCAATTGAAGTTTGCGGCAAAGGTACACGTCAGCGTAATCAATTCGGTTCGCGAGATTGCACGGAAGACGATGCAGAGGCCACCACGATCGTCAGACTGATTTCGTGTTTCAGCTCGTCTTATCCCGCCTGCGCTTTCGCGCATTCCGCCGGTCAGAACTCGACAAACTCCGTCGGATAATGGGATAGATCGATCTTCTCTTGCTCGGGGATCAAGCGGATGCCCCATTGCTGCATTGCCAATGCCCCGAATAGTATCTCGATAGGTACACCATCATCATCGTGGCCGATGTGGTCGATCACCATGGCATGAGTCGATATTAGCATGCCTTCCACCTCAGCCTCGAGCAACGCGGCCCTGTTGGTTTCTTGTACCGACCCGCCCAGCGCCGTGCGGATTGGGTGCGCAATCTCCGAAGTGGTCAAAACGGAGGCAACCGCCGGAACAATGTAGGTATTGCGCGCTCCGCTATCAAAGAGGGTCCAACTGTCCCGACCCTGAACCTTAATCATTTGGCGTATCCGACCCATAGTCATCTCCTCTTCATTGTACCGAATGTTGACGGATCCGACACAGAATCGTGGGGGTCCGGTTTCGCGTTTACAGCGCAACCCGAACTATCTCCACTACTCCTGTCGCTCGATCATGGCTGATTCTATAGCAGCCGAAAAGCGCGAGATCGTAGAGTGCTCCAGGTGCATTCTTAATCCAAGTTGGGAACCTATTGTCCCGATCGGGCGTGTTGCAGCCGAATCCTGCCGGATTGTCAGTGACGTCCACAAGGACAGCTCCGTCGTAGCCTTGGGGAGTGAGGGCCACTCGCACGGAACAACCAACAGGATAAGTGCCACCATTGTCCGCAACAAACGCCTGCAGGGCAGCATAAATAGCAGGATAGAAGCTCGCCCGACGAAAGGGGATCAGATGCGTTCCTTGCGCGCGACGATTGATACCTTGTGGTCCTAGTGTCCTAAGTTGGGCGCCGTGAGCTACGTTTTCCCCAAACAGCGATTGTATGGTCGTTGGGCAAGCATCGCGGATTCCCTTCACATTCCAAAGACCGGACGCCCTAATGCTTGCGTTCGGGTGATGGTTGCCGAGCCAGGCTGCTGGTGGCTTATTGCATGAACAACGGGACAGACAGCCGATGAGTGAATGCTCCATTGGTATAAGATGACTTCCCGTAATCCAAACGAAGCGCCTGTTCTTGCTGCACAGATACGCCGATACCTCGCCCTCCATGGCTGCGATATCTCCTTCGAACTGATATTTGCCGTTCTGGTATGTGTTCTCCCATGATTCCAGTCGATTCGGGGCTTCGGCGAAAAGGCAGCGGCCGATGTGCTGGCGGAATACGGAACGCACCTTGCCCTGTCGATACCACGGTGTTTGGTTACTGCTCAAGTGCCACAGGAACCGTTCCTGAAGGCTCTCGGCCCTACCGACACGTGCAATTCTCCGGTAACACAGTTCGGCGTTACATGCGAGCTCGTCCAGGAAAAAATTCAATCCGCCCGTGTCAGGAACGGCGGCGAGGTGTGCTGCAAGATTGTGCTCTTCGTCCCGAGCACTTGGCAGGGATCCCAGACAAGGCATGTCAGACGTATTGATGAGCCTGTGCAACTGGTGGCCGAGGGTATCAAACATCGCAATGGCCCCTATTCTGGATCACTCATGATGGATTAAGCCTAAAAGCAGTAGTGCGACAAGGGCAATCGTCCAATAAAACCTCACAGTTGCCCAGCCCTTGATTCCTGATGTCGAGATCACCTCTCATAGTACCAACGACCACGAGGGTTGTCAATTGCCTGCGATGCCGGACATGTGACGAGTCCTGCAACGAACATATCGCAACAAGGATTCACGGCACGTCTAATCCAACTCCCCGTTCCATCTTAAACCTGGCTCAAGTATTGGTGCACGAACTGCACAGCCATCGAGCCTTCTCCCACGGCTGAGGCGACGCGCTTGACTGAGCCTGACCGTACGTCTCCGGCGGCGAAAACTCCTGGCCGGCTGGTCTCCAACAGGAACGGTTGGCGGCGGAGCGGCCAGTGTGCAGATCGATCGAGATCCGGGGAGACCTCAAATACCTCACAATTCGTGCGAGCTATGGCTGATACGGGAGCCGGCGCGCCGGTTAATTGGTAGACTTCGCCGGTGAACGAACCCTTGCCGTGGACCACAAGCGTTTTGGGCTCGCCACTTGAGTGATCGACGATCTCGATCTCGCCCGACTTAACGATGAAGAATGCGAATTCGCGGTCCCCGATTCGGAACAAGGTCTCTCCCGCCCGAAAAGCCTTTGGGGAAGCTGCCGTACAGAGGCCCAGCTCGGCGATCCGGGCGTCGTCTAGCGTTGGAAAGGCTACCGATTGGAGATTCGGATCGGGCATTCGCTTACC
This sequence comes from Chthonomonadia bacterium, assembly GCA_041487935.1. Lineage (GTDB taxonomy): Bacteria > Armatimonadota > Chthonomonadetes > Chthonomonadales > CAJBBX01 > JBGPOG01. The sequence continues at coordinate 3,941 of JBGPOG010000083.1, forward strand.
TCGCTTTCTTGGAGGTGCGTATATTGCTTCACGCTATCGGCTCCCGTGGATTGAATCCGTCAAATGGAAACGGTCAATCCATCGTATCCGACCTCGATCCCGTGCGGGTTTAACAGGGATTCGAGCTCGTCGTGCATTAATCTGCTGAGGTGGGAATGATGCGTGGTTATGACCTTCGCCGCCGGTTTAAGAGCAGCCTCCGCCAACATTTTTTCTTTGGCGCGGATTACTTCCGGAACGGATAGATGGCCTTTATAGCCGTTCTCATCCATGCCCTTCGAACAATCGATGATCGCCCCGTCCAGCCGGCGCCCCTTTAAGAATGCCCAAGTTTGCTCTCCGTACCACCCCGTATCTGTCGCGTAGAGAACTGATGTCGCTTCCCGCGATATGATGTAGTTGAAGCACACCTGCTTTGGATCGTGCTGTGCCAGAATGGACGTGATTTCAAAGTCGCCAACCTTGATGGTTTCCCAGGGATCGAGGCATTGCACTTTCATCGGCAGCGTGGGAATATCCAGAATTTGTTTAAGCCTGGCAACAACATCTGCCGGCCCATAAACATTCAGCTCCTTTTCTATCGGCGTTGGAACGAACATCCAGGAAAGGTATTGCAGCTCTGCCGGCGCGAAGTGGTCGTCATGCGCGTGAGTAAATAGGAGAAAATCGAGACCCGTCAGATCGATATTCTGATACTGAACGTGAGCGAGGGTGTCAGGGGGCAAATCGATTTTGAGAACGCCGTCGATCGATGCAGTCGATCGGGTTCGAAAGTTCTTACCGCCTGTCGCGCGGGATTTAATGCACACAGGGCAATTACAAAAAAGAGCCGGCATCCCTTCGGCGGATCCCGTGCCTAGAAGAGTTATTTGCATCAACTATTTTCCATTTCGCATTATGGTTGCTGCGCCCCGCCGCGCTGATACGTCGAAATGCGAATCACGAGATTCTACCTTGGGTTCGCCAACAAATGTTGTGAATCCTGCCACATATGAGATGTGAAGTTCGCCACAGATAGCCGGTCTTTAGCAGTTCCAGCCCTAAAGGTAGTCCCCGCCCGGCTCGAATAGGCGGCGGCATTGGGGGCATCGGTCGTCCTTCCCGCCGGCAACGGTCTTGCAAACCCGGCAAATGTGAAGCTTGATCGGGAACCTCCCACATTGCGGGCACCGCTTGGTTTCCGGGAAAACGAGAGCGCCGCAGTGTTCGCACGAGGATGGGAAGTCCTTCTTCATGGAGGTGGTTGGCCTCTCGGCGGCATAAGTTTCGAGTTGCGCAAGAACACGGCGTCTGAGGGGTTGAAGCGTTCGCGCGCTTAACGCCGGCATTCCGCCATACGTTCAGATGAGAACCCCTCAGCTCTGCGCATCGACACGCCGCGTTCGATCATTGGAGATCGCGGAACAGCAGGCCGCTCCAGAGTTTTGGATAGAAATATGTTGACTTCGCCGGCATTTTGTCTCCTTCTGCGGCTACCCTTCGGACTTCATCGGCGCTCGGATCGTTAAGCAAGAAGGCAAGTTGGAATTCGCCCGACCGGACCCTTTGCGACGCTTCCGCACGGTCACGCGTATAGGCGATGTCCGGCGTAACTGCCAGGCTGTCTGCCGGCATTCCGAGCGATCGGTCCAATATCAGTGTGTGCAGGATGCTTACGTCCAGTCGTCTCCATGACGCCGAATGTTCCTCGGCGGCCGCATCCATCAGGGCCTCGTCACGCAGCGTCAGCACTCTACATCCCTCGGCGCCGATCATTCCGAAACGATGCGCGCCGGATTCCGCCCTCATCGAGTTGGGCAATTCACGTTCAGTGACTCGATCGGCTTCAAAATACCGTTCGAGCTGTAGTCCGAGCTGCTCCAGGCGTCCGGCCGCCACGTTCTTTACGAGCCGGTGAGTTGGGAGAACGACCATCCCCGGATCGTTGAACGCGGTCAGTACGACGAGTATATCGTCAAAAAGCCCTGGCTTGCCTGAGTTTTCAGCTCGCCGTTCATCCCTATACGCGAGAGCGGTTTCGTACCGGTGATGTCCGTCGGCAATCCAGATCTTCTTAGGGGCCAATAGCCGTTGGATCGCATCGATGGCGGCGGAATCTACAATTCTACGGATGCGATGAACATCTTGTTCGGTGCAAACCGTTATGTCATCCGGTCGATTATTCAGCGCTGCCGAAATTGCGCGGCCGATTAAACGTTCGTTATCCTCATACAGGCCGAAGATCGGCTCGGGGTTGCAGCGCGTCGAGCGCATCAGGCGGAGACGATCCTCTTTTGCCTTTGTGCGGGTCTCTTCATGGGGAAGTACGATCCCTGAGCTGTATGGTTCCAGCTTCAAGGCGCAGGCAAGCCCTGAGCGCGAATATCGAATTCCATCCGCCGGGTTCGTGAATTCCTGGCGGTACTCGTAGAAACCTGGTTGGCCGTCCTCACGTAGGATTCCATTAGACAGCCAGGTTCTAAGATAGTCCGCAGCGCTGGAATAGGGATCGTTATCCCGGTTCAGGATTATTCGGATGACGTTGTTGGGACTGGCGGCATACAGCAGGTTCCGGTCTTCGGAAGTGATGATGTCATACGGAGGCGCAACAACCGTTTCCAAGGGGCCGGCTTTATCGGGATCGTATCGGATGCCTTTGAATGGGGTTATTCGTGCCAAGAATTTGTGTCTCCTCGATCGAAAGAGTAAATCGGAAATGATACGCGGATGAGCGAGGTTAAGTTTTCGAATGGGAGTCTAACATCTGCATAATGATACCTCACCTCACCGCCGGCCGGCTCCTTGAGCAGGTCGACCGGACTTGCCGGCTTTTTGTGAGTTCTACTCGATCGAGACTCGAAGACAGGGTAAAGTAGGTAAAGCAACACATCGGAGGGTCAGATGCTTCCCGACAAAGCCCGTTACTATGTAATGCAGGGGCTTGCAGGAACGCCATATGTGGTCGATCGGTTGCTGCTGGATGCCGGTGAAACCGATTTTGACCGGAAGCCGTATCCTGAACGGTTCACCATCCGCGAAGTCATGGGCCATCTGGCGGATTGGGAGGGTGTTTGGCTGGAACGTATCGTCCGAATGCGCGACGGGGAGCATCCGTTCTTGCCCGGATACGACGAAGGACAGTGGGCGATCGACCACGATTACGCGCATATGGACGTCCGCGAGCAGCAGGCGCGTTTCCGTCAAGGATGCGAGGATCTGGTTGCCGCGCTCAATTCGCTGTCGCCTGAACGATGGGAACGAACGGCGAGCCACGGCGAGTGGGGGCATGTGACGATCGAGTGCGTGGCCGCGCGGGTTCTCGGCCACGACGGATACCATACGCAGCAGATTTCGGAGTGGCTCGGTAGGGGATGAACGGCGACTCCTGAGAGGTGGAAATCCCGTGGTTAAGCACAAACTGCTGATCGGGCTGTTCGTGGTGATCGTTGGGGCGGGCATGTTCCTGTTTGTTGCGCTGCGCCCGCCTGTTGTCGCATCGACGCTCAGATCCCGCTCCCAGCATTTTCCGGCGCTCACCAAGAAGGTCTCTTTTCTCGGATATCAATGGCATCCGGACGGATATCTTGTTTTTGATGGCTTCGACGAGCACGGACAGCGCGACGTCTATAAAGTACAACCGCGGGACGGCGCGAAAGCGGTACTGTTTCACAACGTTATACGAGGCAATGGGCTGGGGAATGATGACGCCGGAGTTATCAGCGCGGATGGCCGCTGGCGAATTGCCACCATGGAAAAACTGTTTATTGTTTCGTCCATGGACGGCAAGCGGAAGATTGCAGTCCCCAACAAAACGCTTCGTTATCCTCTTGCCGGGGCCCAATATTACGATCGGACCGTCGCCTGGATGCCTGACAGCCTGCAATGGGTAGAACTCGCAAATGAGAACGGACAGAATGTGCTGTTGGTCCGCCAGGTTGACTCCGCCACGCCTCGGCGGATTCCAATCGGCGCGTCTTCTCGCGACCAGTCGTTATTAGGAATCACCCCGGACAACCGGGCGATTCTGACGCTTGGAAACGGACGGAATTCCCTGCTTCTATCCGTTCCGTTAACGACCGGCTATGGCAAAACTACGGTCCGGAATGTAACGCCGCCTCAGGATGTCAATCCGATCGGCGCGGTCCTATCGCCTGACGGTCAGTATATTGCCTGGCGTGCATTTGGTTACGACAGCAGTTACCAGTACGCCGTTTCGTCATTTTTCAGGCGGATGCGCGGCAAAGCGGAAATTGACATAAGGGGAATATGGCTGACCCGCTCCGATGGTACTGGCTGGCGCCCGATCGGTTCGGAACGGTTTCCAAGCGTCAAGGACGACATGTTGACAATGCTCCGATTCACGCCTGACGGCAAGCGCCTAAGCTACGTCTTCGGCGGCGAGTTTTACACGGTACGGCTTCCATAGGATGCCATGCTCACAATTCGTCCTGGCAGATTGGCTTTGGCAGAAGCGGATGCCCACCCTGCCGAGCGTCTTCAAGGCACGGGAACTCATTTAGGGCACTTTCCCATGAGCGGATACGTCTTCCATATGTAGCGGCGCATTTTCGCCGCTCGAAAGGAGACGCCGATGACTCCCCGCGATCCCGTCCAAGTAGTCGATGCCCACCTGAAACAGGGCATTCAGTTCATGAGAGCGTACGAGAAAGAGACGTGCCTATTGGGCACTCTGATGCACCACGAGCCTGAGTGGGCGCCCCACGAAGTCCTTGCGAATTACGAGGCAGCGGCCGAGCGCGCCGGTCTGCACCTGATCTATGTAGGATCCGAGGTCCACACCTACGACAGCAACGAGCCGTTGTACTACGTGTTCCTCTCACAAAAAGAGAGCCTTACACTGGATGAGATCAAGGGGCTGCTGCCGGGATATGAACCGGTTCATCCGCAGGAGTGGAGCGAGGTCATTCGTCACGCAGCATGAGCGTATATTTGCCAACGACAGGAGGGTGTGATACAATTCAGCCGGTTGTAGTCCGAGCCTGAACTTTGAAGGGATGGGTAGACATGGCGGAAACCACCATAGTCCTGCCGCGACAAACATCGAGGTCGGAGAAGAGCCGGATCAGCTATGAGGACTTCCTTAAAGCGGATTGGCCCAATCCGCACGTCGAGTGGGTGGATGGGGAGGTAGTTGAAATGTCGCCAGTAACCGATGAACACAGCAACGAAGACACTTGGCTCGGCGCACTGTTCCGAGTGTATGCTGAAGTGAATGGCGGACAAGTCCACCGCGATCCATTCCAGATGAAAATCGGGCCCGATCTGCCAGGGCGCGCACCGGACCTGATCTACGTCGCACCCGCGAATGTTGCGAGGATTAATCGACTCTACCTGGATGGGCCCGCTGACGTCGCCGTTGAAATCGTGAGCCCGGGATCGGGCGGTATCGACCGTGGGGATAAATTTTACGAATATGAACGAGGCGGTGTCCGAGAATACTGGCTGATCGACCCTCACCGTCAGCAGGCCGAGTTCTATCATCTTGGGGATGACGGTTTCTTCCACCTGACGGCAACTCCGGGAGGAGTTTTTCACAGTAATGTCCTCCCCGGCTTCTGGCTAGAGCTAGAGTGGCTGTGGCAGGAATCCCGACCGACCGTCATACAAGTCCTTAAGGAATGGGGCTTAATCTGACATTCGCAACCGCCTGAACTTCGCAGCATACACCGTGGTATAATCCCGACATGACCCCTCGAGAGCGCCAGGAGCAGTGGGAGCGGGAATTCCTTGCGCCGTGGGCGGCGAAATCCTCGGATTCGAAAGGCCGCGCGCGGCCCGAGCAGCCCGACCCGGTGCGAACCGTCTTCCAGCGCGACCGCGACCGCATTCTGCACTCAAAAGCCTTTAGACGCCTTAAGCACAAGACCCAGGTCTTCATCGAACCGGAAGAGGACCATTTCCGCACCCGGCTGACCCACACCCTCGAAGTCGCCCAGATCGCTCGGACGGTATCCCGCGCGCTCCGCCTGAACGAAGACCTCACCGAAGCCATCGCCCTGGCCCACGACCTTGGCCATCCACCATTCGGGCACGCCGGCGAGGAAGCTCTGGACGCGGTTTACCGCGAATTCGTCCCGGATGCGGGCTTCCGGCACTTCGAGCAGAGCCTTCGCGTCGTCGAGCTGCTGGAGCAGCACGGCGGGCAGCCGGGCTTGAATCTCACCTGGGAAGTGCGCGATGGCATAGCCCATCACAGCAAAGGCCGCAAGGATCTTGCCGACACATCCGCCGGCCTCGCTTCGACACTCGAAGGCAAGTCCGTTCGCATTGCCGACCGGGTCGCGTATGTCAATCACGATATCGACGACGCCGTCCGCGCCGGGATGATCACCCAGGCCGATCTGCCCAGGGATTGCATGGACCTCCTGGGCCATACGCACTCCGAGCGCATCTCGACGATGGTCATCGACATCGTCGGATTCAGTGAAGGAAAGCCGGACGTGGATATGTCCCCGGAAATCTCGGCGATGACCGACCGGTTGAAGGAGTTTCTGTTCGAAAAGGTCTATTGGAACGTGGGCGGCAGCGAGGAGCTCGCGAAAGCTCAACGCATCTTGCGCGATCTGTTCCGTCTATATATGGAAAACCCGGAAAAGATGCAAGGGAACGGTGCGCTAAACAAAACGGGTACCGAGGATCGCGCACAGGCAGTGTGCGATTTCATTGCGGGGATGACGGATCGGTACGCACTGAGCCGGTTCGTCAGGCATTTCTTGCCGAAGGGCACTTCGATTGTTGAAAGCGAATGATGGAGTGCGGAGGTGTGGAGGTGTGGGAGGTATCGAAGTGCGGAAGTGTGGAGGTGCGGAGGTGTGGAGGTGTGGGAGGTATCGAAGTGCGGAAGTGTGGAGGTGCGGAGGTGTGGAGGTGTGGGAGGTATCGAAGTGCGGAAGTGTGGAGGTGCGGAGGTGCGGAAGTTAGGTAATTGCGGTCGAGCCAATATTGCCATACTTCCA
>JBGPOG010000084.1:0-10887 GCA_041487935.1 Chthonomonadia bacterium
GATCGGAATCGAGCGGACACAGCAGAACGACCAAACCACAGGCAAATCCACAGGCTAAGCCGGATTCTCTGCTTTAGAAAGGAGCAGAACCTAACTTAAAACCGTCCCAAAAATGTCTTGACTCTTGGGGCCACCATACCTTTACTTCCAAACTTCCATACTTCCATACGAGGTTGCGCGAATTCCATTGCCAGCCAATCCAACAGCTTCTGGTTGGTGGGCGCAGCACCGGAGTGGCCGAAGTTGTCGAGTGTCGGGACAATTCCGACGCCGAAATGGTGCGACCAAACACGGTTCACAATTACTCGTGCTGTTAACGGGTTGCTTGAACTAACCAGCCAGTTGGCCAGAGCTGTTCTCCGTCCTGAGGTTGGAGAATTCTTTGCCAACTTAGGCGAGTACTGTTGAAGCTGCGCATCGGCGAGAACCGCAGGCAGCCCCGGCTCAACCGCTTCTCCCGGCTTTGCAAGCTCGCCCCGGATTAGGATATGGGTGACCGGAGGCTTTGAGTCCTGGTCGTAGAGTGCGCGAATCTCCGGCAGAGTGATTCGCAGCTTCTCCTGGCGGCTGCGCCGCTCGGCCAATACCGACTGCTTTTGCTTGAACTCCGGAAACTCGGAGGCGAGTTTCTCCGGCGGCGTTTCCAGCAACGCCTTGTACTTTGTACCTATTGCTTTCTGTTCCGCCGTTCGCTTTACCTCATCGAGCGCTGCAGCCTGTTTGAGCGGTTCTCGGTCGGACCGCGGAATCGATCCAAGCGTTGTTTCCAACGCGCGCAGCCGAAATTCCTTGACCAGGCCGTCTTCACGGTGCTGGATCACAGACAGCTCGGCGTCGACCTTTTCATTAACTTCCTTCGCGCGCTTTTGCTCCTCCAAGGTGGCAGCGACGATCTGTCTTCGCTTGCTGGGAAGAAGGGGTCCGCCAGGTCTGATCGCGGGCGTGAAGAATGCCTGTAGTCGATAGTAATCGCGCTGTGTGAACGGTTCCAATTTGTGGTCGTGGCACCGCGAGCACTGAAGCGTCACGCCGAGAATCGCCGTGGATACGATCGTCTGGGTGTCGTACAGCATTCGGTACTGATACTCGGCGAACTGGTGCGGGTTGAAGTCATCGCGCGTCGCATCGACCGCAGTGCGCAGGAAACCGGTCGCTGTGACCTGCTCCTCGATCTCCGGCGTCCATTTGGACGCTGTGCGATATTTAGAGATTTCGTCTCCCGCAATCTGCTCCCGGATAAATCGATCGTAGGGTTTATCATCGTTGAAGCAGCGGATAACATAGTCCCGGTAGCGCCAGGCGTTCGGACGGATCAGGTCTTCTTGGAGTATTCCCTCGCTGTCCGCATATCCCGCGACGTCCAGCCAGTGCCGCGCCCATCGCTCGCCGTAGCGAGGATCGGCAAGCAGACGGTCAACCAGCCTTTCGTATGCATCCGTCCGCAGGTCTTTCAAGAATTCACCGACCTCTTGCAAAGTAGGCGGCAGGCCAATGAGGTCGTAAGTTATTCGGCGAATTAGTGTGCGGCGGTCGGCTTCTGGAGAGAACGAAAGACCCTTCTTTTGAAGATCGGCCAAGAGGAACGAATCGATGGGATTTTGGATTTTGCCCAGACGGGCATCCGTATGGATGGATTTTGGCCATACGGCCATCCGTACGGATGGATTTTGAATTCTAACCTGGGGAACCGGCGGGCGAATTGGCGGGCGGAAGGCCCAGTGATCGTCGGCGCGCGTACGCGCGCCGAAACCGGCCAGGAGCAAACTGATGACTAGGGCAAGCCAAAGCACGATAGTGGGCCGCGTACCCGATTTGAGTTGGTGACTGGTGACCATTCCCTATTCACTGGCTCAGAGGATTGCCGTAATCGGCTCGCCACGGCTAATGGGATGCGGACGGCCGGTTTGATCGACGATTTGGGTCTCCGGGTCGACGCCGAGGAGATGGTAGATGGTCGCGCCGAGATCCGCCGGTGAGACCGGATTTTCGGCCGGATAGGCGGCGATCTTGTCCGATTTGCCATATACCTGGCCGCCAACTACTCCGCCGCCTGCCATCACAACCGATTGCAGCGCCCCCCAGTGGTCGCGCCCGCCCTGTTTGTTGATCTGTGGCGTCCGTCCGAACTCTCCCATCCAGACAACCAGCGTATCTTGCAACAATCCGCGAAGATTCAGGTCCTCCAGAAGCGCCGAGAATCCCTGATCGCAGAACGGCATCAACCGTTCTTTGAGATGCTGGTAGTTACGGTCGTGCGTGTCCCAGCAGGGAGCGGAGGTTGTGCCGTCGTGCTGCCAGTAGACCGTGACCAGCGGCACGCCCGCCTCGGACAGCCGTCTTGCGAGCAAACATCCCTGGGCGAAGAGGTGCGGGCCGTACCTATCTTTCACCTTCTGCGGTTCGTCATCCAGGTTGAATGCGCGCTGCGTTTGGGGAGAGCTGATCAAGTTCAGCGCCTTCTCGCGGTAATGATCGAGTAGACCTGCGGAAGCATCCTGCTCGGCGCTCTTTACCTGATTCTCAAGCGCGGCGAGCAGCCGCCTCCTTGCATCAAATCGATCCGCCGTGATTCCGGCCGGCAGGCTGAGCGCCGGCGTGCGGAACTTGCAGTTGAAATATTCTTTGGGATCGTAATGATCCAGCGGGAACTCGGCATCGATGCGAAGCGGGTCGTACCGCGCTCCCAGAAAACCGCCGCCCTGGCCGGGAGTAACCGTCCCGTCGGTGTTTGCGCTGATGCGCGGCATGGCGACGAAGGTCGGAACGTTCTTGGCGCCGCGACCCAGGTGGGTCAGAACAGCGCCGTAATGCGGGAAGTCGTTCGGAGAGGCGCCGACTTCCCCGGTGACCGGCTTCGGATAGATATTGCCGGTCAGCATCGCGTGCGCGCCAACGGTGTGGATATTGCTGTCGTGAGTGACCGAGCGGATGATGGCGTACTTATCCGCTATCCGGGCGAGCAGGGGGAAGTGTTCCGAGATTTCGATGCCCGGCACGTTGGTCTTGATCGGCCGGAACTCGCCGCGCGCGTCTCCCGAGGCTTCGGGCTTGAGGTCGAACGTATCCTGCTGCGGCGGGCCGCCGGACATGAAAAGGAGGATGCACCGCTTGGCAGCGCCGAACTTGCCGGGCCCCGGCGCAGTTTGCGCGCGCAGGAGGTCCGGCAACAATAAACCCGCGGCGCCGAGCCCGCCTATGCGCAGCAACTCGCGGCGTGTTATGCCGTCACAGCAGTAAACGCCCGCTGATTTAATCGAGAGCATGACTGGTTGTCCGTTCCATTCGAACAATCAGGAAACGGCATCTTCCGATCTGACAATCGAGGCCGAATCAGGATGTTCTAATCCCAAACTGATACGAATCGCGTCGTCCACTTGAACCACTTGCGTGTCGGTGAGTCTTCCGACGTATCGCTGCAAGCGCGACTTATCAATGGTTCGAATTTGATTCAACATGATGCGAGACCTTCTCGTCAGTCCAGTCTGTTCGGGTTCAACCCATACATCTGTCGCATGAGGCCTTTGTGTCGGTCGCGAACTGATTGCGGAAACTATGATGACCGGACTGAACCGGTTGCTCAGATCATTCTGTATAACGACGGCAGGTCGAGTGCCGCCTTGTTCGCTGCCTTTAACGGGTTCCAGATCGACATAATATATTTCACCCCGCTTCGGTGAGTCCTCTACGGCGCTACCCGCAGTCCCATCTCGCAGTCGATCGCTTCCCACTCGCGGCATACCTCCAAATCTTCTTCAGCGTTCGCGATACAACCCGCGATAATATCTTCTCGGAGTTTGTTACGCCTTATTGCCTCTACACGATCTTTTACACTCTCATTCACGAAGCGACTGAAGTTTCTGCCGCTCAATTTCTTGGCTTTATGGACCAGCGATTCGTCCAGCGTTACCGTTACGCGTTTTGCCGCCATTACTTGCTCCAATATCATACTCGAAATATGACTCATTATACCGCGCAATGTTAGGGATATCCGCGCCCAATGTCTCGAAGTGCAGTGTCAACTATATCATGTTCCACCGGAAGCACGGAATCCATCGCCGGGCCCAGCGGGACATAAGTATCGGGTGCATTCAGGCGGGTCGCCCGCACCTCTGGACAACGCTCATGGATGATCGCCAAGATCGCCTCGGCTAATCCTCCAGTGCGGCGGCTCTCGTCAACGACAAGGACTTTACCAGCCATTCGCGACTGCTCTACAATCAGCTCTTCATTCAAAGGACTAAGCCATCGGAGATCCACGACCCGAACCTCTACCTGGTGCTGATCGAACAGCGTCTTAGCTGCGCGGAGAGACATGTATAAGCCGTTTGCAAAGGTCAGAATCGTCAGATCCGGTATCTCTTTGTGGACGAACATATCATAGACTTCCGCTTCTCCGAGCGGGATAAACTCCCCCGGCGGCGGGTATTTGAATTGCCAGGCCCCGTCCTTCAGCTCGTGGAGGTCCTTGGTCATATAAAGCGCGATCGGCTCAATCATGACGCATACCCGCCCGTCGACCTTGGCGAGCGCCATGAGCGTTCGCATCATCTTCACGGCGTCGTCTCCCCGCGAGGGCGTGGCGATAATCAGCCCGGGTACGTCGCGGAGGGCCGCAATGCTGTTGTCGTTGTGGAAGTGGCCTCCAAATCCCTTCTGGTACGACCAGCCCTGGATGCGGACAACCATCGGGTTGCGAAACTGCCCGTTCGAGAAGAACTGCTGCGAGCATGCTTCGCCTCGAATCTGGTCTTCGGCGTTATGGTAATAGGCCAGGTACTGGATTTCCGGGATCGGCAGCATGCCGAGCTGGCCGGCGCCGATTGCCATGCCGAGAATCATCGTTTCATCGAGCAGCGTATCGAACACGCGCCCGGCGCCGAATTCTTGAGCAAGTCCCGTCGTAACCGCATATACTCCGCCCTTCTTGGCGGCATCTTCGCCGAACAGGACGGCCTCCGGGTATTTGATCAGTAAGTCCTTAAGCCCTTCGTTGATCAGCGCGGCCATATGTCGAGGCGGACTATTCTCCGGGAGCTTTGCCTCGCCTCGGAACACCTGGATTCGTTGATCGGGTGAAGGAATATCGCCGGCTTCTTTCACGACAGAATCGCGGTGGAGCGGCGCGAGGGGAGCCATGACTTCCACCGCGCTTGCCAGCCGGGGCGATTTGGCCGCCTCGCGGGCCGTATCCTGGACTCTTCGACGCACCGATTCGTACATTCCAAGCACCGCATCGGTCGACATCGCACCTTCGGTCAGTGCGAGCCGAGCGGTGTGCAGCAGCGGATCCTCTGCTTCGGCCGCCTCGATCTCGTCCCAGGTGCGGTAGCCGTGCTCGGAATCCGTCCCCGCGTGGCCCAGCAGCCGGACGACTTTGAGGTGCAAGAAAACCGGGGCCCGCGTCGAACGGCACCATTCGACGGCCTCCGCTGTCACGCGATAGGCCCCCACCAGGTCGAGCCCATTTGCGCGGAAATACTTCAATCCGTGCCGCTCGCCCATGCTTGACTCGATCCAGTCCTTCGGAGTCGGCACGCTGATCCCAATGCCGTTATCTTCGCAAACGAAGAGGATGGGCACGGGCAGGCCCTGGTGCGCGGTCCACGCGGCGGCATTGAAGGCAGTCTGAGCCGCTGCGTGGTTGACCGACGCGTCTCCGAACGAGCAGATAACGATGGCGTCTTCCGGCGGAGCAAGGGAATGTTGGAGTACTGGAGTAAAGGAGTGTTGGAGTGATGGCGTGGTTAAGTAGTGCCGACTGGCGGTTTCTGACACATTACTCCACCACTCCATCACTCCATTACTCCGGTGTACCCGCGCCGCGCGACGCAGGAAAAATGCGGTCCCCACCGCCTTTGGCAAATGACTTGCGATGGTGCTGGTCTGCGGCGGCACGTTCAGCTCCGCGCTGCCCCAGACTTTGTGCCGGCCCCCGGCAATCGGGTCCAGCGCGCTCGCGGCGATGCTCAGCATGGTATCGCGAATGGAGTCGAATCCGGGGACTTTGCGCGCCCGCTCGGCCATAAAAGCGCCGGAGCGGTAGTGGAGGAAAGCAGGATCTGTGACGCGCGTGATCCGGCCGATTACGGCGTTGCCCTCGTGCCCCGCGCTTCCGATCGTGTGGAACCCCTCGTTGCGCGCCCGCATGTTGCGCGCCTCGATGTCCTGGTGGCGCGCGATCATCTGCGATTCGAACAGCTCGATCAGGTCGCAGCCGGTGAGGGGTTCACCGGGGCGGATCGGTTCTTTGGGGTCGCGGGGATTGTGCGAGCGCGCGTCAGCCCACCCTTGAACGAAGCGGACGAAGTTCTGGTCCACGACTTCTGCGCGGTTGAGGTTGAAGGGCTTGGGCAATTGGGGTTTCATCCTCGCGTCCAGGTCTAGATGTCCTGCCAGCGGGCAGCCTCGACGAATCGGCCGAGGTGTCCGACGTTTGAGGTAGCGACGATTACTGAACCAGGTTGCAGCCCAAGTGTTATTGCTTGAGCGGCGAGAATGACGTCTGCATCTAGGGCCAGGTCCGGTGCAGTTTGCCTGCCCTCATTTCTTGCCTGCGACCACAATTGCGCAGCTAACAGCATCGTTTCCGTCGTTATCGGAAGGTAGTGCTCCAATGATTTCAGCTTGTCTAGCCGCGCCACACTTGTGATCTTCTTGGCGCGAAGCAGTTCTCGGCGCAGTTCGTAATCGGCGATTTCGGGGACGATCACGCGTGCGTCGGTGACTCGCAAATTCTCGAGCCAATTGTAGAAAGCGACAACCTCGTTTGACCTTGCCGGGCTGCACGCCAAGCTTAGAGGTCCGGTATCAAGGACGACGTGCAGCGTCATGGAAAGAGTGGCCTTTGCCCGGGCCGGTTCGCGTTAAGGGACTGCTTGAGACCTTCGAGTTCTACTTCGGCCCTTACTAGCTCGTCCGGATCGTCCGTTGCGTCTTCCTTCCGCCACGACTCCAGCAGCTCGATCAATGCTAGGTTCTTAGCATCCGGAAGGTCCGCGGGCAGAAGCTGCTTTACCGTCTCTATCACTAGTTCTTCCGCGGGCATACCGCGACGGGCCGCCAACTCGCGGAGACGGGCTTCGTCTTCCGGTGCAAGTTCTATCGTCAGTGCCATGATTCGTTCTCCTGCTCTATTATACGTCTTCATCAAACGGCCAACTTGGGAGAGCCGGCCCGCCGGGTTTGTCCTCGCGGTAACCTAACGCATACTCAGCCTGGACTACCTGGTGGATTTCGCGCGTTCCCTCGTAGATCATGGGGCCGCGAGCGTTGCGGAAGTAGCGCTCTACCGGGAATTCATCCGTGTAGCCGTAGGCGCCGTGGATCTCGATGGCATCGTGGGCGGATTGGAAGGCGGCTTCGCAGTTGGTCCATTTGGCGAGAGATACCTCGCGCGTCGTGCGCCTGCCCTGGTTCATGAGCCAGCCGACCTGATAATAGAGCAGCCTGCCGATGTCGCGCGATTGGACCATCTTTGCGATCATCTGCTGCACGAGCTGCTTTTTGCCGATCGGCTCGCCGAACGCCTTTCTTGCATTCGCGTAGCTGACGCTGGCATCCAGGCAGGCTACGACGGTCCCCACCGCTCCCGCCGCCACGGTGTAACGGCCCTTGTCCAGCGCGGACATGGCGATCTTAAAGCCATCGCCCTCCTCGCCGACCCGATTCTCAGCCGGCACGCGAACGTTTTCAAGAGAGACGGAGCCGGTATTTCCACTTCGCACGCCGAGCTTGCCGTGAATGGCTGATGTCTTAACTCCAGGCATCGTGCGCTCGACGACAAATGCTGAGATTCCTCGATGCGCAGCTTCCCGGTCAGTCTTGGCGAAAATCAAGAATTGGTCTGCCACGTCCGCCAGGCTGATCCAGGTCTTCTCGCCGTTTAGGACGTAGGAGGCTCCGTCGCGGAGCGCGTAAGTTTGCAGAGAGGCGACGTCGCTGCCTGCGTTCGGTTCTGTAAGGCCGAATGCGGCGATCTTCTCTCCCCTGGCCTGTGGCGCCAGGAATCGCTGCTTCTGTTCGGCGCTTCCCCACTGCAATAGGGTAAGGCTGTTCAGGCCGGCGTGTACCGACATAACGGTTCTCGGCGCGGTATCGGCCCGCTCCAACTCCTCGGACGCGATCCCCAGCGCCAGGTAATCCATGCCCGCTCCGCCGTACTTTTCCGGGATGCAGATGCCAAGAAGGCCAAGTTCAGCCATTTTGGGCAGCAGGGATGGGTCATGCTGTTGCCGTCGATCCCATTCGCGGATGTGCGGAACGATTTCGTTTTGGGCGAAACGACGAACGGATTCTCGGAGCTGGTTGTGTTCGGTTGTAAGCGTAAAATCCATGTGGGTCGGCTACCGAATGTACGAAAACTCCTTTGTATTCAGCAGCGCCCACAGCAGGTCCTCGGCGGCCTGCAGCTTCGGCCGGATTGCAAAGGTAGAAGAAGCTGTTTTCAATTCGGCGACGGTCGGCAGTCGTGATAACGCCGACAGGTAGAGCTCTTCGACCAGCTCTCTTTCCGACTTGCCCGAGTCGATCAGTTGTGCGACCCTGCCGTTCGGATCGATCACTTTCCGATTTACGGCATCTCCGTTCAACATCTGGAGCGCCTGGGTAAGACTGGGCTCCGCATTCCTTTCGCACTCGCACGCGCTCGACCGCGCCGGGCGGCCAAAAGTATCGAGGAACATCGATGCGATCCCGGAATCAGGCAACTGAATCGAACGGACGCCAATGGGGAGGCCCGCAAACTTCTCGGAAGAGCCGGTCGCGATACAAATTGAGTCCAGCAGGACTTCCGCCGGCTGCCGTTTTGGCAGATGATGCGAATACAACACCACATCCTGCCGGTTCGCCGGTGTTGGAGATGAGCTCAATTGATAGGTCTTGGATCTGCAAATGGTACGCAAAAGATGCTTGAGATCGAATCCGCTGCGAATGAAGTCTTTCGCGAGGGCGTCCAGCAGCGCCGGGTTCGAGGGAGGATTGGTTACGCGCACGTCGTCTACCGGCTCGATAATTCCGCGCCCCATCAGATGTCCCCAATACCGGTTGACGATCATCCGGGCAAATGCGTGGTTTTCAGGCCCAGTCAACCATGTCGCCAGGAGCTCGCGGCGGTCCCCTTCTTGCGAGAGGGTGAGCGGATTGACACCATTCGTGCTCGTACTCGTACTCGTCGTCGTCCTCGGCCGTTCATCAAGTCCAAAAGCCAGCGGAGTCGGGCTCATGCGTTCGCCTGTCTTTGGGTGCGTCACTTCGCCGGCCGGCAAAACGCGTACGACTGGCTCACTGTCCGGCGCACTACTGTTCTTCGATCCTACTCGACCAAAGAAAGCCGCGAATTGGTAATAGTCCCGCTGGCTCCACTTCTCGAAGGGGTGATGGTGGCATTTTGCGCATTGCAGACGTACACCCAGGAAGAGCTGGGCGGTCGTCTCCGTGAGCTCTTGGGGCGTTGTAGCGACGCGATAGTAGTTCGCCGGCCCAACCGTGTTTGCGCGCCCATTAGCTGTAATCAGCTCGCGGACGAACAGATCGTATGGCTTATTCTCTGCGAAGCTCGCGTGAATCCACGCGTTCAGCGCGGCTTGAGATTTCGCGCCCAACCCCGCCTTCGTGCTGCGGAGAAGATCGCTCCATTTCAGTGTCCAGTAGTCGCAATACTCCGGACGGTCCAGCAGATTATCTATGAGAACTGCGCGTTTGGCCGGACCCTTGTTTGCGACGAAGGATCGGACTTCATCGGGCGCCGGCAAGGTGCCAATCAGGTCCAGGGATACGCGGCGGATGAATTCGTTGTCCGTACAAACCCGAGACGGCGCCAGTCCCAAGTCCGACCATCGACGCTGAATGAGCCGGTCGATATATCCTGAGGAAGTGTCTAGTTTTGAGTGTTCAGTGTTCAGTGTTAAGTGTTGAGCGTTGAGTATTGAGCGATACTGCCGGGTTGTTCGCTCAACACTCAACACTGAATACTCAACACTCCTGTACGGCACGTCCACGTACATCACTGTCGCCAATCCCTGATACCGAAGCATGATGGCTGTCGCCCCGGTTCCGGTGGCTGTGACGAATCCTTCCGGTGTCGCTGACGCGATGTTATCATTGAGGGCATTGATCCGAGTGTGCGATGTAACGTCGCGTACGGTTCGGTTGCTGTATATCACCTTTACTCTCAATTTGACTGATTGCTTCGGAGTGAGCACCGCGCGGACTGGGATAACCGTGATGCCGATGACCTGTGGGTCCTTCGGGTTCGGCCCTGGCGCGCCTTGTTGAAGCCAACGCACGATTGTACGGAAATCCTCCGAATCCCTGGCTATCCTTAAACCACCCTGATGTGGGAGGA
Source organism: Chthonomonadia bacterium (assembly GCA_041487935.1). Classification (GTDB taxonomy): domain Bacteria; phylum Armatimonadota; class Chthonomonadetes; order Chthonomonadales; family CAJBBX01; genus JBGPOG01. Next base: position 10,343 of record JBGPOG010000084.1, read on the forward strand.
TCAGCGCGGGCTTTTTCAGGAGAAGGCTGTTGGTGGGATCGCTGCTGCTCGCTCGCCGGCCGTTCTGGCACTTGACGATGTTCTCGTAATCCAGGTCCGGATCGTATCCGGCAAGAGACAGCTTGAAACCGCCTTTGCCGAACTGCTGGCCGTGGCACGCGCCTGCGTTGCAGCCTGCGCGGGTGAGGATGGGTTCGATATCGTTGAGGAAGCTGATGGCGCCTGAGAGGGTTGAGCGTTTAGTGTTTAGTGTTGGGTGTTGTGTATTGAGTGTTGAGTGTTGTGTATTGAGTGTTGAGTGTTTGGGGCGCTGCCTTCCTGATGGTTGGACACTAGCACTCAACTGACCGCTGGCTGTTGCCGGTACGCAGAATAAGATAGACAGAAAAACACTAATATATGAGGCAATCCCAAACGTCCATGCACTCCGTGCATTGGGATCCCGAGGTACGAGGGATCTGCTTTTCATAGAAAGATATGACCAGAAATCGTGCCTAAAAACAGATCCCTCGTACCTCGGGATGACAACTCGCTCGTTTCGCAAC
>JBGPOG010000085.1:0-10876 GCA_041487935.1 Chthonomonadia bacterium
CCTCTCAGACCATGGCATGGCGGTTTCCTCCCAAAGAGCAACTTGATGCTCAACTGGAGGATATCCATTACGCCATGAGGACAAATAGTGTAAACCATGTCTCCGGCCAACTGTAAACTATGTCTCCGGTCTATACAATCCCGTAGGGATCTGTTTTTGAATAGGCAAGTTGACATTCATGCACTAAACGGTGAAGTTTCTTAGGAGGCACGAGGGATCAGTTTTAGGTGCGATTTCTGGTCATATCTGTCTGTGAAAAGCAGATCCATCGTACCTCGGGATGACAGTGCACGGACTTTTGCAATTGCCTCATAGGATAGTAATTTGCCGACTCGACGCTGCATGAAGCTCAAAACTCAAAACTCAAAACTCAAAACTGTACGTTTAGCGAATTGGATTGGTAAGAAGTTGAAAGATGAAATTAACATAGGAATTCTGGGCCTCGGTGTTGTCGGCTCGGGTACTGTGACGCTCTTGCAGCAGAACCGGGAAACAATCGAGCGAAAGGCCGGCGCTAGAATCCACCTCCGCAAAATCGCGGTGCGAGATCTCCACAAGAAGCGCGCAGTCGAGGTCGACAGGTCTCTCATTACCAACAATCCCCTCGAAGTGCTGGACGATCCCGAGATCGACATCGTCTGCGAGTTGATCGGCGGAGTTAGCCCTGCAAAGGAGTTCGTCCTCCGCGCGTTTGCGAACGGCAAACACGTGGTCAGCGCGAACAAGGAGCTGATCGCAAAAGAGGGGCACGATATCATGGAAGAGGCGGGCCGCCGGCGGCTCGACTTCCAATTCGAGGGCTCGGTTGCCGGAGGCATCCCAATCATCCAGCCGATGAAGAATGCGCTCGGCGGGAACAAGATTCTGGAGGTCATGGGGATTGTCAACGGCACCACGAATTACATTCTCACCCGGATGACTCACGAAGGGGCCGAATTCGAAGAAGCGCTCCGCGACGCCCAGGCCAAGGGTTATGCCGAGGCAGACCCGTCGAGCGACGTGGATGGGTTCGACGCCCAGTACAAGATTGCGATCCTGAGCTCGATTGCATTTACCAGCCGCGTTAACGTCAACGACGTTTATGTCGAAGGGATCTCGCGTATCAGCAAGCGCGATATCGAATGCGCCCGCGAGCTCGGGTATGTGATCAAGCTTGTCGGGATTGGTCTTCGTGTCGACGATGAAAGAATGCAGGTCCGCGTTCACCCCGCTTTACTGCCGGAAGATCATCCTCTGGCTTCCACGAACGATGTCTACAACGCAATATATATTCGCGGAGATGCTGTGGGCGACGTTATGTTCTACGGTCGTGGCGCGGGAATGATGCCGACCGGCAGCGCAGTCGTCGGAGATATTCTGGATGTCTGCCGAAATATCGTTTTCGGATCGACCGGCCGGGTTTCGTGCACCTGTTTCGAGCCGAAGCAGATGATGCCGATGGACGCCGTCGAGACCAAGTATTACGTTCGAATGGTCGTCGCAGACCGGCCGAAGGTTCTCGCCGCGATTGCAAATGTGTTGGGAGATCATGATGTTTCGATCGAATCGGTCGTACAGAAAGCGGCTTCTCACGACAAGGCCGAAATCATTTGGGTGACCCACAAGGTCCGCGAATACAACATGCGCGCCGCCCTGAGCGAAATCAAGAAACTCCCCGTCGTCGCATCGGTGGATAACTGGCTGCGTGTGGAGGAGTAGCCGCCGGGAGTGTTGATACATTAGTTGCTGGTACATTGCCGGCGTGAAACAATTGTCAATAGAGTTACAATTGTAACTAAACATTAACGATTAATCCAACTGTAATTATTCGCCAAAACTGTGACAGTTGGCACGCAGTCTGCAATTGTCTTTCGAGGTAGAATATGCGGCAAGCAGGCTCACCGCAACATGTGGGGGGCCGAGTGTGTCCAGATCAATGATTAGTAGATAGCGAGTTAGTTATTCGAGGGCTCGTGGCTCGACATTCGCAGTGAACCGACGCGGTTCATTCTTCGTTACCCTAAATGGGTTCCAATTGTTACCCCCAGAGAGGAGGTATCGCTGTTGAAATCCGATCGCACTGAGCGAATGGTGATCTTCGAGGGTTTAGATGCTGTCGATTACAAAGGGGTCATCGCAGCTTGGAGCGGGAAACAGGAGACGCAACTCATCCAGCGGGGGCGTCACGTGACCCTTTTAGCTTCCGACAGCGAATTGAAAAAGCTCACCAAAAAGCTCAATCAGACCAAGTATCCGAACAAGACTAATAGCGTCGTCGCGGAGATGGCACCTGGACGGACAAAGGTGTTCGTCTCACCGGAATATCAGGCAGAACACGAACGCTTGAAGGGCGCAGGTGCGAGCAGACTTCTCCTCCGGGCGACGCCAGAAGACTTACCGTACAAACCACCTCGGTAGTTAACATTTCTTACAGCCATCAGTTAGGCTCTCCAACACGCTTGCTGCAAAACGCCACTCTCTACTTCCTTTAAGCAGGGAGTGGCATTTGTGATGTTGAATACTGTTTCCGCCATGCACCCTTACCGCAAATACGCTGTAAACCCTGTCTCCGAGCGGAACCTGCGCCGCCTCGGCTACGACCCGAACGAATTCGCGCACCAAGTAGATGGCAATTCGGATGCCGTCAAGGCGCTTCGCGCTGTAGGCTACCGCAAGGCCCAAGCGGTCGACATCGAGGAAGAAGTCAAGGGACTATTTGAGGAATTTGGGGGACAGGTTATCTTTGGTGAATGCCGGCTGGCGCCTTGTAGCGTTTGGCGAGCGGAGCGAGTTCAGATCGGTGATGAGTCTTTATCAAGGTTCGCCGTACGCCTCCACGTATTTCAGTCTGCAGGACCTTCTCATGCCGAGGATGTTAACGTTGCGGTTCCTGGCCAACCGACGTATCATGGCCGCTTCATCGGATATATCTCGCTGCGTCCAACTTCAGCGTCGCCCAACCAGCGCTTTGGCTACATTACAATCGCAAACATCGCGCCTCCACGCTACATGATGCGGCCTGAATTCCACGTCATTTCATGCGTAAGTGGTGGACACGATTCAGAGATGCCGGTACGTTGTACTCCTTATGTGGTTCCGAACTTCAAGACGAAGGATTTCGCATCGTGTCTACATGGAGCATTACAGGAGGCCCTGCTCTTAAAAACCAACCAATTCGGTTTCGTCCCGATTTCCAGTCTCGAAATGATTACCCTATTGTGGGAACTGAAGGATGGCAGCATTCCAATCAGCGAGATTTCGAGCGAGTTTACTTCTCTTGAGGATGCGCTATGTATATTGGAGAGTGATGAGGTTCGTGCCGGCGGAGTTATTGAGACATTCAGGATTGGTGATTCGAACGGATCGAGTGATAGCGAACGCAAGACTGCGACTCAAAACCGCGCCTTGGCGGTTATGGCCGACTATCTGAGTACAGGGATACCTGTCATTTTGGCCCTACAAGAAGATACAGATACGACAACTGGCTCGGTAGGCAGGGATGTCAAACACTCCAAGGTCAAGAGACCGGGAGCTGAGGGGCGAAAGGAAAAGAAACGGGTTGGCCATTGTGTACTCGTTTTCGGTCTCTATTCTCCGAATTCCTCTGGACCCTGTCTCGGCAGTCGGAATGAAAATGACGATACTCAATCGTCACCTCCAAAACAATGGCGTGGCTTACCGAGCCACCTTATAGCACACGACAACCTGACTGGACCTTACCTCATGAGGACGGCGGAGGAGTACTTGGAGAAGGCGTGGACCGAGCATGATGCCGCTGATGGGCGTCAAGCTGGGATATCCTTTCTCCCGATCCTGCCCCGCAAGACAAACCTTGGGATAGGAGAGGTTCGGAACAATGCGAAGTTCTTTGCCGATCAGCTTGTCGGACAGGTGTGGCCAGATGACATCAAGAACGGTCGAGACTACGTGGACATTCCAGGCACCGAGTCGGAGATATACGATTTGCAAGCAAGACTGATCCGTTCCGATCAGGTCGCGTTGGAGTTTCAGACAGGTCTTGCTTGTGGTGACCTGTTAGCTCTAAAGGATGGGCTTACGTCAAACAGTCAGCCGTATTGGTGGCTTGTAGATGTCTTGCCGCGTCATCTGGTAAGTCGTGGGCCCCGCCTCTCAAGGGAACACGCCTTCCTTGCTTTTGTTTGGCCATTGGTAGATGCCGGTGATCCATCGGCGGATGCGCCCGCCGATTACTTTGAAGCCATAGCGAACCGCAAGAGACCCTACATGATCGTCAGCCGAACGAAGGATTTGTGCGAAGTGGTCTTTCTTAGAAGTGAATCGTCGATTGAACCTACGTGAATACTCTTGATTAGAGGTTGCCGCAGTGCCGATTCCCAGCGGACAAGATCCCCAGATCCATGTGCCCGAAGTCAGCTTGATCACATCATTTGACGCGGTCCCTCAAATTGAGGAATTACACCAGGCCGCAATTCAGCCACGCCCGCTTTCTGGTCTCCACAAGGCCCTACAGGAAGGACTAGGCCTTCTAGACCTCTACTTCCTCTCTCATTCGGATATCCATTGGTATGCCGATAAGGCACGAATCTACCGACCGTCTAAGGAACCTCACCAGTTCGTCAGTGATTTAACCACACCTCAATTAGATCGAATCGCTCAAGAACTACGCAAGTCATTGACTGCGTCGTTTGCAGGTCGCTTGGTTGGGCGGCGGCCCCGATTCGCTGCCTTCGCTACCTTCTTTCCGCAAGTAAGCCGATCAGCTATGGATGACCTTCCAGGTGTGCAGAATCGCGCTGTGCGAACTCTGCAGAATACGCTGTACCTTGCCGGCTCGCTCGGCTGCAGGTACGTCGAGATTGTTGGGGGTTCCGGAGTGCCGGGGCTAGACTCGCATAGTGGCGTAAAGCCCACAGACTACCGACGCGCTCGAATGGATATGCTGGCAAAGACACTGTGCGAAGTTTACGATTTTGAAGCCTTCGAGGACGGTCCTCCACTCGCGAAGCTCAAGGCTGATGGGAGGTTGCCCCATATTGCCGTGGAGCTTGAACCCTCGAAGCCTTTTCTGATGCGGGATCTGGAGGCGTTTACAGAACTATGGGAGACTGTGAATTCGAACTTTCGGTCGACCTACGGAAGCTCATGTGTTATGGATTTCCTCGGTTTGAACGTCGATGTTGCCCACGCGTTCTTGATCGGCTATTCTCCAACAAACCTTGATACCATGCACCTAAATGGGTCGCCGCTTAGGAATTACGTGCGCCATATGCATCTATCCGATCATGCCGGCGACGAGCAGTGGGGCGGAACTCATGCGAGTGACCTGCCCCCAGGCACATACCATTCGTATGAGGACTATGAGCCATGGCTGAGGCTGGCGATTGAACTTACAAACGATCGTTCCTCAACCTTCTCGGGTGTGGTCACCGTCGAAATGGAGGCATGCCGTGATACCACGGAAGCCGTCGACGCCGTGAACCTCACACGCCAATGGTTGCGCGAGGCGAGGGAGCAGATGTGCAAGGAGAGATACACTCCAAAGCGGCGGCGGTCCAACTTGCAACACCCTCGGACTGAGGTATCCGCTGCCCTGCTGGTCGTAGATATTGGCAATTCGACTTCGGCGGTGTTGACGAAACAAGATGGTAAGAGTGATCCCGAGAATCTTGAGCGATTCGTCGCGGAGCTGTGTAAAGTCGTTCATGAATGCGGCGGTTCTGTGTTAAGTTTCACGGGGGATGGATTCGTGGCAGTGTTCGAGGTTATGCAGTTTGCTTCGGACCGCGATGCCGCCGAATCGGCAATGCTGGCTGCGCAAGAGGTTTGCCGGCGGGGGGTCAATCAAGGAGAGAAATCGAATTCACGCAGAAAGCAAGATCGCCGGAGGCTGGTGACAGTCCGGGCAGCGCTGCATTTTGGCATGGTATATGTCCCCCCGACCGGTGAACTTCGCGAGCAAGCGATTGGCGAACACGTTGTGAGAACTGCTCGAATCTGTGATTGGCTGGGACACACCATTGAGCCATCTGTTGCCCCTCGGGACCGTCAGGCGCTCATCGCCGCAACGGGTGGCTTGTTCGATCGCTTGCCTAACAGTATTCACGTCCTGACTTCGAGAGGCAAGTCAGTGGAGTTCGAGAAGAAGAATCCGTCGCTATGGAAGCTTTGGGGCGAAGTGGACTGTAAAGGTTTGACACCGGAAAACCGAGTTTATATTTGGAAGCAACCGCTATTTCGCAGGGGCCGCAAAAAGCCGTAGCAGGAAATACAGCGTTCCAGCGCACCGTTTGGATGGTAGTCAGGTCCCGCAACTGGCTTGAGCGAGCACGCAAAGAGGCGTCGCAGTACGTCTCAGGCTTCGGAGCAAATGAGTGTCAACGACAACCAGAGTCGGTGTTTGCGGCTGCCGGAGAGGCTGGGTTGCCGCCATCCTCGGTTCGCAAGGCACCCCAACCTTCTCGGTCCACCAATCCCTCGCAAAACTACTAGATTCACTGGAACCGGAATCGACTGTAGTTGTCATCGACGTCGCAATTGGCCTGCCCGACCGGGGCGTAAGACTCAGTGACGGGCAAGCCCGTAAGCTGCTCGACACACCCAGGGCAGACGGTGTTTTTCCGGCGCCTTGCCGCGCCGTTCTGAGATGTGCTGCGTATGACGAGGCTAATCGCGCGAACCGCAAGCTCAAGGGCTGTGAAATTACGCTGCAGGGGTTCGCTCGATTTGCGCGCATCCGCGAAGCAGACGAGTGGATCACACCGGAGCGCCAACAGTGGGTTCGGGAGGGGCATCCGGAAGTCATTTTCGCTCGCCTGAATCCGGAAGGGCAGGGCATTCTATTCAGCAAGAAATCGGCTACCGGCGAGCGCCTTCGGCTGGACCTGCTGCGGCGATTCGGATTCAAGTTGGATATCGACGCCGTGCGCAAGGAGAATCGCCCGAAAAACGTCTCCCGCGACGAGATCGTAGACGCGGCCGCGTGCCTGGTCATCGCGCACCTGACAATTCGAGACGATATCCTTGTCCTTCCGGAGGATGAAGTGCAGATAGACTCCCGAGGGTTGCGGATGGAAATCGTTACCTGAACGGAAGAAGATCTGCGACAGCATCGAGGATTCGATCGGCAACAGCAGGCTTGGGAAGTTTGGGGATCTTTTTCATTCTACCGTCCGGCCAGATAAGCGTAACCACATTCGTCTCTACCTCGAAACCGGCCCCCTCGGCGGTCACGTCATTTGCTGCGATCAAGTCGAGGTTCTTCCGCTTCAGCTTATCGGCGGCATTGGCCTCGGCATTGATCGTTTCAGCGGCAAAGCCGACCATGATTTGGCCGGTTTTTCCTTGCGCCAATGTTGAAATGATGTCGGGGGTTTCGCGAAGTCTCAGCGTCCATCCCTCGCCGGTCTTCTTATGCTTATTCCGCGCGAGCGATTCAACGGCATAGTCGGCCGGTGCAGCCGCGCCGATAAAGACATCGCTCTCGGGAAAACGGCTCTCGCAAGCGGCCAGCATGTCGGCGGTTGTATTCACGCAAATCGTTTCAACGCCGCGCAGAAACGGAACGGTTACGTGACCGCTCACGAGCGTGACGCGCGCTCCACGCTGTGCGGCCGCCTCCGCGATTGCAAATCCCATGCGTCCCGACGACCTGTTCGAGATGAACCGGACCGGGTCCAGCGGCTCTCGCGTGGCGCCGGCGGTGACGAGAACGCGGATGCCTTCAAAATCGTCTTTCGAGGACGGACGATGGACGATGGACAATGGACGATTGCTTGTAGACGATGGACTGTGGACGATGGACGATGGACTTTGGACGATGGACGACTCATCGTCAACCGAGACATCAAGGGAACTCGCCGCAAGCTCGGGTTGCTCCACATCGGAAAACGGAAGCTCATCGTCCATCGTCCATCGTCTATCGTCAGTATTGCTTTCTTCCAAAGCCGCACAGACCGCCTCAACAATCGCGCTAACATCCGCCAGTTTTCCCTCGCCCTCAGTCCCGCAGGCGAGAATGCCGAATTTGGGCTCTACTATGTGAACGCCTCTCGATTTTAGCATGGCAAGATTCGCCCGGGTGGCCGGATGATCGAGCATGGCCGTGTTCATTGCCGGTGCGGCGATGATCGGCGCTTTTGCCGCAAGGAGCGCGCTGGAAAGAAGATCGTCCGCCAGACCTAATGCCATCTTTGCAATAGTGTTCGCGGTTGCCGGAGCGACCAGTATAAGGTCCGCTGACTGAGCCAGGTCGATGTGCGCGATCTTGCGCTCGTAAGGCTCATCGAAGAGGCCGCTCAAAACAGGATTCAACGTGAGCGCGCGAAATGTCGCAGGTCCGACGAACTCCGCCGCGTGCACCGTGAGGATCACGTGAACGTCAGCGCCTAGGTGTACGAGCCGGCTCGCCAGGTCGGCCGCCTTATACGCCGCAATCGACCCGGATACGCCAAGAAGTATTCGTTTGCCGTTAAGTGATTCGTCCATGAGTGTTGAGTGTTTAGTGTAGAGTGTTGAGTGTTGAGTATTTGGTTTCGAGGCGCGGGCTCGATTTCAGAGCATCTTGCTCAACACTAAACACTATGTCTAGGTACTCTCCTTAAGAATCCGGCTGCGCTCCGCCGTTATGACTGCCAGGAGCGTGTCGACCGCACCGTCGACCTGGTCGTTCACGACTAGGTAGTCGTAATTCGGGGCCGCCTTCATCTCTTCCCGCGCTATCTGAAGGCGATTGGCGACCTGAGCAGATGTATCGGTCGCTCTTCCTTTCAAGCGTTTCTCCAGGTCGGCCCACGAAGGGGGAGCGACGAAAACCAGGATGGCCTCGGGACGGCTTGCTTTGATCGTTAGCCCGCCGCGCACTTCGATCTCAATGAGGACGTCGTTTCCTTTCGCCAGCTCCCGCTCGACGTCCTCACAAGGAGTGCCATAAAGATGATTGTTATAGGTCACGTGCTCGATGAAAAACCCCTTGCCAATGCGTTCTTCGAACTGCGCCCGCGAAAAGAAATAGTAGCTCCGCCCGTCGACTTCGCCCTCCCTTGGGGGCCGCGTCGTGGCCGTAATGCAGCGCAAGAGGTTTTCCGGCCGGCGTGACGAGCCTAATAGCCGCGATATGACTGTTCCTTTTCCGACGCCGCTGGGCCCTGAGATGACGATCAGCCGTCCGCCGGTCCGTAGAATGCCCGCTAGCGCTTTATTTCCAACTCCTCCAGTCGGGGATTCGTCGCGGTGTGAGTTGCTCATATGCCGATAGTATAGCGCACAAATCCGTCACGGATGGGGCTGTCCGGCCCTGGGCTTGGCTGTGGTGGCAGTGGCGTTTGGGCCGAATCGGATGTGCTTGCCCGCGTAGCCTGCGAATCGGTCGCCGTAGATTGACCGGACGATGCCCCAGCTCAAGAAGGACATTGACAAAGCGGCTGCCAACCCGAAACCTGTCGCCCGGCGGTTAAGCCCTGCGTAATCGGCCGGTTCCGTCGAAGCAGCCGTTCGTCGGGTCCATCCGTAAGCCAGCACAAGCAGCGAACAAAGAGCGGCATTCAGGGTGATTACCCACTCCGTGATCAGCCTCTGAGGCGCAAACGCGACCACGGACTTCGCGAAATTTCCCAGGACCATCCACCACAGCAGCGCCAGGTAGAGGATCTGGCCCTTACCAAGCCAGGAATTCGGAACGATTTCGAGCGGACGCCTTGAGTGCCGGACCAAGGCCCATACGATCGCGGTCCCAATCGCCAGGTACGCAACGTTAAACCAGACCTCCGCGGGCAGGCCATACATGTCCGCGGGAACGGATTTGGCTTTGACCCAGTCGTCCAGGTTCTTTCTAAGATTGACATATGTGATGAAGAGCAGAACAAACCCGGGAGCGAACCAATCGGTCCATCGCCTCACGGCCGGCTCATCCGTTACTTGAGGAGCCCGCTTAATGAGAAGGAGCATCGCAAGCGCAACGCCCACGCCGTTGATCAGACCATAGGTCTGTTCCAGAACGCTGTGCCAGTTCGTCTCCCAACCAGTCTTGATCGCGATGAGCTTGAACAGCGTGGCTCCAGCGAATCCGAGGCCGCCGATAAACGCGGCCACCAGTGACGCGAACGTGACGCCGCTTAAACCGTTCCTTTGGAGGAATACATACATCCCGAGCGTGAGCCCCACAGAGCCGGCCCAGCTATCCCCCCTCGGAGGAGTCATTCGCAGGCCGAGGAGGACCGTGAGGATGAGAAACCCGGCCCACCAGCCGACGGCCATATGAAGAATCAGGGAGGAAGCCTTATCGATCTTGCGCCGAAACGCACAGTATCCTAGAACTGCCACAATAGCGACGAGGACGGAGGTCCAATCGGTATCGAACCAGTAGAGCGGCTCGGTCTGGCGATAGTCCGAATTGTGGGCAATGAACGTCGATCCAAGGACGCCGGCCAGCCAGGAGTTCAAGGGTTCGTAGGCGTATTCCAGTCCGATCCAGGCTACATAGATGACGATGAGCGGCGGGAAGAACTCCGTCAGCCGCTCCCTCGAGAGAAACGCAGGAAGCGCGGCGCCGGCCCCACCCGCAGCCGCCCAGAGAAACCCGATTACGAACAGGCAGGCGAACCCGTAAAGCACGGATCCTGAATGCCCGGAGTGCGTATAGGCGATCACCTGCATATAGGAGATGCTGCCGCCAAAGCACCAGCCAACCGCCCCGAAAGCCCCGAAATAAGCAATCCGCCGCTGCCAGTCAGCCCTGCCGGAAAGCAGCACGGCAGCCATAGTGGCGAGCGCGCCGGGGATCATCGCCCCAAACTCGTGGCCGTAGTTGCCGCGAATGCCCCAGCCGATGGAGAGGGAGAGGGCGGTCAGGAGGACGAGGGGCCACTTCGTCGAAATCTCGGAGGAATTACTGCCGGGGTTGGTCGTTGCCGGTTCGCCG
>JBGPOG010000086.1:0-10810 GCA_041487935.1 Chthonomonadia bacterium
CAAAGAGCAGGCAGGGGCGTGGCTGGAGATACCGTTCGAAATCACCAAAAAAGAGCCCCTCCGCCTGTTGCTGAACATGACCAAGAGCTACGACTTCGGCAAATACCAGGCGTACCTTATCCCCCCTCGCCCGGAGTCGCGAGAGGGGACGGGGGTGAGGGCCGTCAAGCTTGGGGGCGTGATGGACTTCTACAGCTCAAAGGTCGAAAACGAAGAGTACCACCTGCTCGATTTCTGGCCCGGCCCGGGCAAGTACACCCTGCGTCTGGAATGCGTGGGGAAGAGTGTCCAATCGAGCGGTTACCTGCTGGGCATTGAATCGGTCCGTCTCCGCGAGCGCCGTCCGCGCGTGCTGGACATGGGCTGGGACAAAAACAAGGACTGGAAGAAGAACCCGGTGTTGTATAACTGAGGCATGACGGATGTGCTAACCCACGACCGCCATTTCACCCAAGAAGGTTACAATGTCCTGGTGAGATAGCCTTCGTAGATATTACGACCGCCAACCGGTTCGGCAAGATCATAGTGACGCATCGGCGATCGACAAAATCAACATTTGGAGGAGAAAGAATATGAATTCGCTGTTACTGGCCGCGCTGGTCTTGCTGTCCCAACCCGCCAATCCCTTGGCTCGCCCGGCATCGCCGGAAACGCGCCTCTACGAGCTTCGCACCTACTTCGCGTCCCCGGGTAAGCTGGACAACCTTCAAGCCCGCTTCCGCGACCACACGATGAAGCTATTCGAGAAGCATGGAATCAAAAACGTCGGTTATTGGATTCCGATCGATAACAAGGAGAACAAACTCATCTACATGGTCTCTTTCCCCAGCCGGGAATCGCGTGAGGCCTCGTTCAAGGAGTTCGGCGCGGACCCGGAATGGCAGAAAGTCTACAAGGACTCTGAAGCCAATGGCAAGCTGGTGGAAAAGATCGATTCCCTGCTGCTGACCCCAACCGATTACTCCCCAGCAATGAAGGATATTAAGAATCCAATTGACCCTCGCGCATTCGAGCTTCGCACCTACCACGCGGCAGCAGGAAAGCTGAGCGACCTCCACTCCCGATTTCGCGACCACACGGCCAAGCTTTTCGACAAGCACGGCATCACGAATTTCGGTTACTGGACACCGGTCGAAAAGAGCCGCGGGGCGGAAGATACGCTGGTGTATCTCGTCATCCACAAGTCGAAAGAGGACGCGGCGAAGTCCTGGGGTGAATTCGGGAAGGACCCGGATTGGATATCCGCGCGCAACGACTCAGAGAAGAATGGCAAACTGGTGGACAAAGTGGAGTCGGTGTACATGCGCGCCACGGACTTTTCGCCGGTTAAATAAGCCGGGCATTACGCAAATACTGCGCGCGACCCATCCGTTGAGGAGACCATTATTAATGCCGTCCCGTCCCAGGAACATCATATTATTCGGCGTGGATAGCCTGCGGGCGGACCACATGAGCTGCTATGGCTATCCGCGCCTGGCCACGCCGCATATAGACCGGTTCGCGCGGAGCGGAACGCTATTCGAACGGACCTACAGCTCGCACATCCCAACGACCAGCGCGTATTCGTCGATGCTCACCGGCATGGATTGCTTCAATACCCAGGTCGTTGCCCTGCGCCACAAGGGCGGTTTGCGCGAAGAAGTCCGGACGCTCCCGGAGATACTCCGTGACTCCGGGTATGAAACAACCTGTGTTGGCTTCACTGGCAACCCGGCGTCGCGCGGCTTCGACAATTACCTCAATTACGCGGGTTGGGGAAGCTGGAACGAAGGGCGCAGCCCGAAAGCACAGAACCTGAACGAGACGGCGCTCCCCGAGCTCGAACGCCTGGCTGCCCAGGACCGCCCGTTCTTCCTCTTCCTCCGCCATATGGACCCCCACGCCCCTTATCTCCCGCCCGAGCCGTTCGAACGGATGTTCTACCATGGCAATGAGTGCGACCCTTGCAACAAATCCATGGAACCGGTGATGGCGTTCAAGCCGTTCCGCGATTTCTTCACAAGCTGGATGCCGCCGGGAATTTCCGACAAAGACTACGTCATCGCCCAATACGATGGCGCCATTGCTTATATGGACGCCTGCATCCAAACAATATTTACCGCGATCGAAACGTTAGGCCTTGCCGGAAACACGATTGTCGTCCTGAACGGCGACCACGGCGAGACGCTCTATGACCACGAATGCTGCTTCGACCACCACGGACTATACGACCCAACGCTCTACGTTCCTTTGATCATTCGCTGCCCGGGAAAGGTCCCGGAAGGCAAGCGAATTGCGGGATACAATCAGCACAAGGACCTGGTTCCAACCCTGCTGGAACTCGCAGAGGTTGACTCCGGCGGCATCCAATTCGACGGCCGAAGCTTGATGGAAATGGTCCGGGGAGATGTCGACTCACACGAAACCGAGTTCTACATCACCGAGTGCACCTGGATGCGGAAGCACGGCTGGCGCACGCCGGAATGGAAGCTCATCATCGCCCTGGAACCGGACTTCCACTTCAAGCCGGAAGTGGAGCTGTACGATCTGGTGAACGACCCTATGGAATACGCCAACATTGCCGCCGGCCGGCCGGAGATTGTAGATATGCTCCGGCAGAAAATGGACGCCTACATCGCCCGGCGCGAGCAGGAGACCGGCCTGCCGAACCCCATCCATCACCAGGGTGACTGGCACGGCCACGAGGGTGTTGGCGCTTTCCAAAGCTCGCAGCAGGCCTACGACACGCTGCACATTGGGGACCCAACGCAGGCGGCGAAATTGCAGGCGGAGGCGAGAGCATAGCAGAGCGCCTATCCTAACGCTCCCGACCGATGCCGCCCGCGCTTTGCGCGCAGCCACTCGACAACGTTATGGAACGGCGGATCGGCCATGAAAATTGTCCAGGTCTCTCGGCCGCCTGCGAGTTCGACTTCCACCGGAACCCGGTACTCTTCATCCGGCCACTCGATGAAGCGATACCGTTTCCGGAACTCTTCAAATTCGTCGTAGCTTAAGTGCATCGGATCCCTCGCGTTTCGCATTCGAGATCGTCACGTTGATCATCAAGACACCATTCAAGTTCAGGTTGTTCGCGCCAGAATGCGCAGACAGCGAAGCATCCGATGAATAGGCGTATTCGGAGTCTCACATTCACGATCCGTGTAGCATCAAGCATTACGCTTGCTGGAAGTATTGGAGGGTGTATCTCTGCTCCTGGCCGGGAGGAGCGGACGCCGGTTTTGCCGGCGTCACTCAATAAGACAGCTCTGCGGGGCGACCTCCAGGTCTGGAGCTGGAACATCGCCGCCAAGGCATTAATGGGATTGATACCGGAATTCAACCGCCGTTATCCGAACGTCCATGTCAAAGTCGACATGAACGGCACGAACATGCAGTCACGGCTGCTTTTGTCGCTCTCCGCCGGAGTTGGGGCTCCCGATGTTTCTCAGCTTCAGCTCACCGACGCCCAGCGCTACATCGCCACCGGTCGCCTGGCGGACCTCACTCTCGTCGCGGCGGAATACGAGAGGATGTTTCCAGCGTCTCGGTGGAAGAACTGCGCGCGGAATGGCCGCGTTTACGCCATTCCCTGGGACATCGGGCCTTGCGCGGTCTACTACAAGCGCGCGATTTTCCGCAAATACGGCATCGACCCCGAACGGATCGAAACATGGGACGACTTCATCGCGGCCGGAAAGACGATCGTCGAGCGATCGCACGGACAAACAAAAATGTTCGCGATGGGCGCCGGCACGACTGCCAGCCAGCCGCTCACCAGCATGCTTGAGATACTCCTTCAGCAAGCCGGCGGGCAGATATTCGACGATCAAGGACGTGTCGCGATCGACTCTCCAGCCTCCTATCAGGCGCTAGGCGTGATCAAGCGGATGCTCGACGCGGGAATCTGCCGCAACGTGCCGTGGTGGAGTCAGGAGTGGATGGCAGGCTTGAAGGACGATTCGATCGCGACCTACCCTCTGGCCGTCTGGTTCGGCGCGACGATCAAGGACACCGTCAAAGATTTCGCGGGAGAGAAGCCTGAGTGGGGCGTCTTTCGATTGCCCGCCCTGGAAAAGGGCGGCCTCCGTAACAGCAATCTGGGCGGTTCGGTTCTGGTGATACCGGCTCAGTGCCGCCAGAAGGAGGCGGCGTGGGCGTTTATCGAATATGCGCTCTGCACTCGCGAATCTCAGGTGGCGCAATTCCGGCACATGGATCTGTTTCCCGCGTTCCTCCCGGCTCTCAACGATCCCTATTTCGACGAACCGGTCCCGTTCTTCGAGGGACAAAAGACCAACCGGCTCTTCGCAACAGACGTCGCGCGCGTCCCTGCGCTAAATCGAACTGAGGACTGGTCCGAAACGCAGCGATACCTGGACCAATCGCTCTCAAGCTGGTCTGCAGGCGATAGGCGGTCGGATGGCTTCTTCTCCGCCCTCGCCCGGAAGCTGCAGCGTAAGCTCGGGCGGCCAATAGTCAGTACCCGAAACGTGACAGGCCAACATGGCAATTACGGGCGCATTGGCCCGTAGGGGCGAATAATTCGCCCCTGCACCCCTGCACCCACCTTGCGTGATCTGTTGCCTATGTAGTGTAGTATCGATGCCCGGAAATGTCACGAATCCTGCCGCCCGGCAAGGGGACAATTTGATACAAGATCTTCATCGCAACCGGCACTTCTATCTCTTCATCTCGCCTTTTTTCATCCTATTCGCCGTGTTCGGCCTCTACCCGCTCCTTTTCTCCTTCTATCTCAGCTTCACACGATGGGACGGACTGACTCCGCGCGCGTGGGTAGGCATGGATAACTTCGCCTTGATGCTGGACGACGAAGTGCTTGCAGCCTCGCTCTGGAATACGCTGATAATCGGCCTTCTCTATATCCCCGTAATGCTGTTCCTGGCGTTCGTCTTTGCCAATATCCTGCACCTTCGGTGGCTTCGGCTGCGGGCGCTGTTCCGGACAGCGGTGTTCATCCCATGCGTGACGCCGATGGTGGTAATCGCATTGGTCTTCGGCCTCATCTTTAGTTCGGAAAAGGGAGTGCTCAACTTCCTCTTGGCTCAGCTTGGTAAGTACGTTCCTGCCCTCGACTTCGGCCCGGTGCAGTGGCTTACGAGCGAGCAGTGGTCCAAGGTGTCGGTGGCGCTTCTCGTTCTCTGGAGGTGGACCGGATATAACATGGTGCTGATGCTCGCCGGCCTGCAAGGAATCCCGGACGAGTACTTCGAGGCTGCTACCACGGAGGGAGCATCTGCGCTTCAGCGGATTCGCCATATCACTATACCGCTAATGAGGCCTACGTTCCTGTTCTGTGCGATTCTCTCGCTGCTTGGCACCATCTACATGTTCGATGAGGTCTTTGTAATGACTCGCGGCGGGCCGGGGCTGTCTTCCACGAACTTCGGGCTGTATCTGTTCAACAAGTCGTTCGTGGACTTCCGGTTCGGATACGCCTCCTGCATGGCTTACTCGGTGGCGGCCGGAGTGTTCCTCATTACTCTGATGGCGCAGCGCTTCAACCGGACGGATACGGAATGATTGCGCGCCAGGCCAGTTACGCCTCGAATATAAAGAGGAATGCCTCGCGGGCGGCGCTCTACGTGGCGCTGGCCGTTGCCGCCGTCCTTTTTCTGTTTCCGTTTTATTGGCTGGCGGTTTCAGCATTTAAGAGTCAAGGCGAGATATTCAGCGTTCCGCCCAGATGGACTCCCTGGCCCCTTCGCACCGAGAACGTCGTCATGGCGTTTCGGGAGACCAATATTGCCCGCGCCTTCTTCAATTCGACTGTCATCGCCGTAAGCCACGTAGCAGTTACGCTCTTTCTCTGCTCGCTGGCCGGATATGCATTCGCCAAATTCCCCCGTGCGCCCGGCAGCCGGCAGCTCTTCGCGTTCGTGCTCGGAACGATGATGATTCCCAGCGCGGTCACGCTCATTCCGAACTTTGTCGTGTTCGCAAATTTGAGGTTAATCGATACGTATTGGGCGATGATCATCCCAGGCGCCGCAAGCGCATTCGGGATCTTCTGGATGCGTCAATATCTCGGCTCGAATTTGCCGAACGATTTAATCCACGCCGCGCGAATCGATGGCTGCAGCGAATTCGGCATCTACTGGCGAATCGCCCTTCCGGTTGCAAGGCCGGCCCTGGCGGCCCTCGGGATCATGACCTCGATAGGCGCGTGGAACAACCTGATGTGGGCTTTTGTGGCGCTGAGGACAAAGGAGATGCAGACGCTTCCGGTTGTAATCTACCTGCTTCAAGGAGAGACGCGGACGCCCTACGGCATGTTGATGGCATGCGGGCTTATCGCAACATTGCCGCTTGTGATCGCGTTTCTGCTCTTCCAAAAGCACTTCGTCCAGGGGATCACTTCGGGAGCGATAAAGGCGTAACTCGGGCGCTGCCCGCCTCATGCGCCCCGATCGAGATGTGGTCTCCCCCAATCGGATTACCGAAGAAATCGCGGCCGCCGTTATTCGGTACGACCGCACCGGCGCCGATACACGGTGAGCGCGGCAGTAACCGGTAAAAGCTGAGTTTTGCGAGGTCCTGAGGGTCTGTGGGGAGCTTCAGACTGGCGGCCGGCATTGCAATGAGCGGATCGCGGAACAAACCAATCAGCTCTCCGTTTGAAATCTCCTGGTTCGTTCCATAAGCCCACGATTTGAGGCTCTGGTAGTCGGCCTTGCCGTCCCGATAAAAACTGCCCTTGCCGGTGAGCCAGTAGAGATTGTTTGCAAATCGGGACTGCTTGAACTCACCACGAAGAACATCCTGGCCGGCCACGAAAATATTATTTCGATAGGTAACTTCCGTATCGCGTCCGAGCGAGTTCACGGCATAGGCGCCGTTCACGATCGTATTGTTATAGACCAGCGCGCCGGATAGCTGCTTGCTCCCGTTCGCAACTCCGATCCCGCAGTGCAGGTTCTTAAGTCCATCGTTAATACTGAAGTTGTAGCGGACTGTATTGCTGTCCCACAGCCCGGCGCCGCCATACTGGCATAGGAGATAGCCGCACCCGTCATTGGAATAGGAAAGATTGTACTGCACCACGGAATTCGTAACGGCCCCATCCAGATCGAACCCCCCGCCGTCATCGCCCGGGCTCTTATTGTGATGAGAGATGCAGTGCTGAATTGTGAGACGATCGCAATTCCAGCCCCAGATTCCGACCGGTCCATTCCCCTGTCGGGGCATATCCCAGCCGTTCTTGGAGGCCGCGCAATACTCGATTAGCGCCCCGTCAACGCCGGTTACAACGATCCCGTTGCCGCTGTGATTTGCCAGGTTCTTCGGGTCTCCAGCGTTGTTTTCGGCTCGGCAATAGCCAATGTAAAGGCTCTTAATGTGAGGCGCGTCCTTCTTGTTCGACCCTACGGATATTCCCGCATAACCGTTATCGTGCGCGAATACCTTGTTAATCCGTGTGGTGGAGGAGTCGACCACGGTAACACCGGCGACCCTAAACCCACTGACCTCGACCTCGCTGAGCTCGATGCTCCTGCCGCCGGATACACGGATTCCCGCTCCGTTGTTTCCATCCTTGCGCCCGCACCCGATGACGTTCAAGCTCCGGACGTTGATGAAGCCGCAGTCTACCAGCGCAATTCCGTCGCCGGCGCCGCCGTTAATGGTCGCTCTGCCCGTGCCATAGGACGATATGATCACGGGATGATCCAAATCGCCAAGGGTTCTCTCCACGAGCACGTGACCGAAGATCGGCTGCCCGGCCGCGAACAGAATGCTGTCGCCCGTCATGAAGTGCATGACGTTCACACGCGCAATCGTTTTCCAGGCGGCGTTGGCCGAAGTCCCCGGATTGTCGTCATTGCCGTTCTGAGGGTTCACGTAATAGGTCGTGTTACCGGTTGACCGATAGTTCTGTTGGCGTTCGCAGAACCCGCAGACACAATGCATGGCAAAAGTCAAAACAAGTAAACTCTTTATCACCAGTGAATTCCCGATTAATGCCCTGTTCCAGTCAGACATGGAACAGGCCGGCGAGCCACGTCCGCCGGCTTTCCGCGGAGTCTGCCTGAGCGCGCGTGAAAGAGCTTACGCGCACTTGGCTCGCTGCCGTTAGAGTGCGCTTCCGGCGGCTGACAGAGATCGGCTGCGGACAGATTTCAGGAAATCTATTAGTTCATTTACCTCGGGAGCCTTCCTTAATGCATCTAGGTCGTCTGGTCGAAGATCTTTGAGGAAATCCGGCTTGCTTCTTGTAGCCTTTGACAATCGCAACCATTCATCCAGAGCTTTGCGAGGTCGCGTTTCAGCAAGCTCTCCTATCCCTATCGGGATAGGAGCTCCAAGTATCCGTTCCAAACCCGCGGGATTCCGAAAGAGTACAGCCTCGAGCTCAGGTACCGCCATGATTACCCGAATGGGAACGTTCCCGGCAATCCCTTGCACAGCTTCCTCTGCGCTTTGACGGCGTTCCATAATCGTGGCGGGCACAACGGAATCAGAATCCATCACGATTGCTACAGGTCGCTGCCGGAGTGCCAGCAGTGACCGAGCAAGTGATTTCGCAGCAGATAGCCCACCGGCGGGCACAATCTGAACCCCGGAGGCGATCTCGTCTGGCAGTAGCCTACGAAGCAAAGCCGCGTCGAATTGTCCCTCGGTTACTACATAGGCAATCATGGTATATCTCTTTCTCGCACGTCGTAATCCGGAAGCCCATGCTCTACGCATATCCGGAACTTTAGTTCCAAGAGCTCGCACATTGACTCTTGCGCTATGGCATATTCAATCTCGGGGCCGCTCCAAAGCATAATAGCCTGTGGAAGGGCAAAATGTGTCAGAATGCGAGCAGGATCTGTAAAGCCAGTTCGACTGAACACCACACCAACCGTACCAGACGGCCGCCTTAGGAGTTGGTTTCGCAGCTTTGCGATTGGGCCGATCGTAACATTATTGCCATCTCCGAAATCCTTACTTTCGATTAGAGCTGACACGCGCGCTATGTGCACCGCTCCGTCGATCTCTTCCGCCTCTTCTCCAAAGAGTTCTACGCGATAAGGCCACGTAACTTCTGCTCCGTCGAGTTGGAAAGCCCGCAATATGAGATACTGGAAGGCTTGGCCTGGGTTCCACCCAAGAGTGTCCCTCTGTTGCACTCCGCGCCAGAGATTGCGGAGTGCGTCCCAATCAAGTTCCTGTATCCTCTTTTCATATTCTGTTGATGTCGGCATTTGCTATCATTTGTAGTTGCAGTGCCGCTCGTGCAAATTGCTCCAGGTCTTTTTCCTGGACCTAACTGGGCGCAATGACTGATTTAATCACTCGCAGGTTTTCAACGTCCTGGAGCGCGTTTCCTGCTTCTTCCAGCTCGTATCGCCGCGATATTAGCGACGACCAATCCATTCTTCCACCAAATCTGGACACGATGTCCATCGCGCGCCAGACATGGCTGAAATCCGAACCCCAGCAGCCGCGTATCTCGAGATGCTTCTTGTTGATGTGGAGATGCGGATTGATAGAAACCTCTCCGTTGTCTGTATATTGTCCCACAATTATGTACCGGCCTGCGTCGCGAGCTAACACGCAGCCTTCCGGGATCGCCTGGGGGTTGCCGCTCGCCTCGATGACCACGTCCGGGCCATAGCCGCCGGTGGAATCCTTCACGATTCTAATACGCTCTGAACGCGTCGTCTTTGTGACATCGATCGTCAAGTCGGCCCCAAATCTTTGCGCCGCCTCCAGCCGCAGCTCCGGCGCGCCGATCACCCCCACCCAGGCAGCGCCACTAAGGACGGCCAACGCGCACACGCTCAGCCCGACCGGTCCGCTGCCCTGGATAAGTACGCGGTCGGCGAGCTTGATCTGGGCCAATTCCACGGCGTGGACTGCCGTAGGCAGGCCGCAGCCTCCGCCGATCCACTGGTCTGGCGTAACGTTCGGTGCAAGTGGAAGAATGAGGACGCCAGGCTTCAGGTAGATGCGCTCGGACCACCCGCCGAGCAGCCCATCTTCGGCGCCGTAGGTGATCCCATAGACCTTGCGTTTGGGGCAGCGGGTGGTAGCTTTGAGAACTGTGCAGTAGCGGCAGCGATGGCAAGTTTCGTGGACATCGAGGAAAGTAACCGCCTGGCCGATTCGTATAGGGTTGCCCTCGGTATCTTCAACCGGACCGCCTGTGGCGATAACTTCCCCAACGCTGACGTGCCCGGGGATGAGGGGATAAGGCACACCCGCCAGGCGCCCGTGCCAGAGATGGACGTCCGTTCCGCACACCTCCGATCGGGCGGTCCTGAGGAGCGCGCCGCCCGGCGGGAGGTCCGGCTCGAGGAACTCACGAATCTCGACCGGCACGTGCGGGGCCGGCATGACGGCGGCGAGCACAACTCGTGACATGGCGTAGAGTATTCTCTCAGGTCAGGGCCCGTGACGACGACACAGACGATAGAACGCGCGGCAGCGGAATTACGGGAGGGCCGAACCCGGTCGGCCGATCTCGTGGAGGCCAGCCTCACGGCCATCCGCGAACACGGCGATCGAACGAACGCCTTCATCCTTGTGGACGCCGAGGGCGCCCGCGCGGCGGCCCGCGCGGCCGACGAGGAGCGGGCCCGGGGGATCGACCGCGGCCCCCTGCACGGCATTCCGGTGTCGTTGAAGGACCTCATCGACGTCTCCGGTCAGCCGACGACCGCGGCCTCACGCGTGCGCGCCGGCCACATCGCGTCCCACGACGCGCCCGTCGTGCAGCGGTTGCGCGACGCCGGGGTGGTGCTTCTCGGCAAGACGAACCTGCACGAGTTCGCCCTCGGCACAACCAGCGAGGATTCGGCCTGGGGCCCGGTCAGGAATCCAC
>JBGPOG010000087.1:0-10766 GCA_041487935.1 Chthonomonadia bacterium
AGGCAGTCGGCAGGAGGCAGGCGGCAGGAGGCAGGAGGCAGTCGGCAGGTGTCGGGAGGCACTCGGCAGATGGCAGTCTGCGGGAGTGGATGAGCAATGACATTTCAGGTTGCAATGAGCGGTCTGTGTGAATTTGATGAACCATTATAAGCGGGGTTGCAACGAAAGGAACGAGAGTCTATTTGGAAGGAGAGCGTAATTCGATGGATCGCAAGCACGTCGGGGCAATGGCGGCTATGGCCGTATCCGGCATGGTTTTAGGGGCGGGTATCGTGGCGGTATCCGCCGAGACCATGCAACAAACAGCCAGCGCGGACAGAATTGAAACTCCTCTGGATGTGGCGAACCGTCTCGATGCGGTTATTCAGCAGCGATTCATATCGATTAAGGATATGTTCGGAATGTCCCGCATTATCAAGCTTGCAGGGCACGATTCCGTGCGCTTCTTTCCGCAAACGAACGAAGAGAAACGCTCGATGGGGGAGATACGCGCAGCCGGCAGAACCTATGTAATTGGCTTCCAGCGCGTCAGCCGCGCTGTCGCTAGTCCACACAATAGCCAACCGATGACCGGGAATCCGGGCGCGCCATTCAGGACGCGCGGTTCGAACTCCCAGTTGGCTGTACTGACATGGACCGATCCATCGCACGTCGGCCGGCAGGATCGAAAGGCTTCGGAGGCAGCGGATCGCGCGATGGAGCCTGTTTATAAGTCGATGGAGACTATCGCGGACGCGTCTCTTGAAAAGCTTGCGAAGGGCAGTGTCGTTGACTCCGAACACGGCGAATGGGTGCTCGCGCTAAGGCCGGTGAAGGCTTCCACAGCGGAATGTCTCGGCTGCCACAGCGGTTCGCACAAAGGCGACACGCTCGGCGTCATGGTTTACGCCGTCAAGAAAACTATTAGCCCTTAGAGTCTGCCGGACCCGCCGGGAAACTGCGGAGTTGAAGTGGGAAAGCCCGAGATTGGAAGACCGGTTGACCCAGGAGACTGATTCTGCATCATCACCGCTGCTGATCCCGCGATCAAAGTGATTGTCAACAGGACCAGGACGGCGACGATGATCGCGCTGGGTATCGCAGCGGCGCCAAAAGCTGCCCCTGTAGATAATCCGTGAATTTCACGAATTGCGACTACCAGCAGCACAAAACCCCAAAAAGCTCCACACAGTACAACTAAGCTGCCGATCGCTCGGGCGGATGGAGCGAATGCAGTAATCAGTCCGCCTAAGAATCCGAACAGCCAATATGGCGTGCTCGTGTACACCATCGCGCGAAAAGTCCCTTCATATCCTCCTTTTGCTCCAAACATCATGCTGAAGAGATGATAAAACCCGGCGAGGCCAAAGAACAGCATCAGAAGCAACACCGCAACTATTGCGACCAGCGGAATCATCATCGCTGATCCAAAGCGCGGGTTTGTCGCTGTGGTCGAATAGCCGTTAATGGCTAAGGCGGGCAAAGATAATAAGACATAGAAAACCAGCGGTTGAAGAAAGCCGCGGACGGTACTTTGCTCTCGGAAGAACTCGGCCGGGCGCGTCAATACCGCGCCAATG
Source organism: Chthonomonadia bacterium (assembly GCA_041487935.1). Lineage (GTDB taxonomy): Bacteria > Armatimonadota > Chthonomonadetes > Chthonomonadales > CAJBBX01 > JBGPOG01. The sequence goes on from JBGPOG010000087.1 coordinate 1,560, forward strand.
TTTGCCGGAGACCAGCCCTTTGTGTCCGCGGAAAAGTAATCCCCTGAAGTGGGTTGGGGATAGGGTCTGTATGGAGTCGCTCCGGAAGCATAACCAGGGCCCGCGCCAGGGCGCGAATAACCCTGGGAGCCGGGCGCGGAATAGGGCGAGCCACCGCCAAAACCGGGTGTTGGTTGGGAATACTGTGGCGATTGACTGCCCATGCGACTCCGGACGGCAGCAAGCGCTTGCTGAGCCTGCGTGTTTGCGGGATCCTGAAGAAGCACGTGTTGAAGATGTGCGGTAGCATCAGCCGGGCGGCCCAAGCGCTCGAGTGCGTGTGCCAGGTTGATTCTGACCGGGTGGTACGAAGGCTGCAAACCGACCGCGGTTGATAGCGCTTGAACGGCGGGTTCGGTCTGTCCGCGTTGCAAATACGCCCATCCGAGCAGCTCGTAAGCTTCGAAGAAGCGGGGATCGCGACCGATGGCGGCCTGCAACTGCCCGATCGCCTGGTCGTACGCGCCGGAAGTCAGGTTCTGCCGCGCTGCCTGGCAATAGGCTGCGGCATCGCTGGTAGACATGTCGAGGTTTCCTCAATTGGTAACGGCGAGCCGGTTGTCTAGGCGGCCGTGAGAACCGTTCAACCTAGGGGCAGTCACGCCGGACCGCCCCTTCCATTTACCTACATCAAGGAGGACTACTTCTTCTTGGCAGGCGGCGGTGGCGGGAAAGGCTTGCCGTCGACGAGCATCTTGCCCCCAGGCACGACACTACCCTTCTTTACTTTCCAACCGTCCTTGGTCTTGACCCAGGTCTCTTTGCTCTTTTCAACCATTGTCAACGAGTGCAGCTTGCCCTTAACACCCATTTCGCCCTTTGCGTCCACAACTTGCATTTTTAGGGTCATTGTGCTCTCGAGCTCAGCCGAGTCGCCTTTGACCGTCAACTTCTCGATGGTTAGCTTTGATTCTTCGACCGATTTGGTTGTCGCCATGGCCTCCTTCATCTCGGCTTCGACGGTTGTTTTCGTCATTGGTTTTCCATCGGGGCCCTTGCCGCTGAAATCGTCGGCATACATAGACATGAAGCCCTTGAGGTCCTTGGCCTTGAACTGCTTGACGGACTTATCGAAGTTGGCCATCATCGCTTTCCTGACCGATGCTTCGTCAGGGCTGGCAAATGCGGCAGAGGCGGCGGCCAGGCAAACGGCCACGATTGCAGCGAAAGTGCATGTGTTTCTGGGTCTCATCAGATCTTACTCCTCCCTGTGTCTTCGAATTCGATCTTCTGGAATGTTGGCGGGGCGCCACAATATGCGGGTCTATTCGCCAGACAATCAGTTTTTCCTGCGGAACATACTTCATTCTTAAGGCGGTGTTCTTGGAGTACCTTCTGAAAAGCCAATCACTTGGCTCACACCAGTGAAATCGAGCAAACTTGCGTATAATGATTCCGTCTGTACCACCCGATTGAACGGATCGATTCAAGTATGGAGTACGTGCTTTCTCCTCATGCACAAGATCAGATCAAGAAGCGTAAGCTCTCCGAATCTCTCGTGCAACAGGTCTTGTTGAACCCTCAGCAAATCATTCCTGCAAAGAGAGGCCGTATGGCTTATCAATCGATTATCACCCGGGGTAACAAGCAGTTCGTTCTTCGGGTATTTGTGATCGAATTAACTCGACCCGCAATCGTAGTCAGCGTCTACTATAGCGACAGAGTTGGCAGGTATTGGCAAGAAGAGAGGAAGAAAAATGAAGATGCACTATGATCCGAGCGTCGATATGTTCTATATCGATCTCAGTGACGCCGAAGTCGTCAATAGTAACGAGATACAAGACGGTGTAGTCGCAGATTACGACAAGGACGGCAATATCGTCGGAATCGAGATTTTCGATGCGTCCGAACGAATCGACAATCCGAGGGCCGTAGAATTCAGAATTCTGACGGAAGAACCGGTCGCGGTCTAGTTCAGATAAATCTGCTCCCTCAAACTCCATGAACCCTTCAAAACGTCACGGATCCCTCATCTCCATCGCCGTCGCAGGAGCGTTGATCGCCTGGGCGGTTAGCCAGTTTACCCGCGAGCATTTCAATGCTGTCGCTCTCCTGGTTGCGGCGTTGAGCTTCTATTATATCGGCGCGCGGTTTTATAGCGGGTTTATCGCAAACCAGGTCGTAAAGCTCGACGACTCCGCCCTCACCCCTGCCCACCGCCTCAAGGACCACCGCGACTTCATGCCCTTTCGGCGCTGGACTCTCTTCGGAATGCACTTCGCCTGGATCGCCGGGCCGGGACCCCTAATCGGACCGACGCTCGCCGCTCAATTCGGTTTCTTGCCGGGGTTTCTCTGGATCGTGCTGGGCGCGGTGATGATTGGCTGCGTTCAGGACTTCGTAATCCTGGTCTTTTCGACCCGGCGGGACGGAATGAGCCTGGCCCGGATGGTGAAGAACGAAGTGAATCCGATCGGAGGGTTCATCGCGTCGCTGGCGGTGCTGTTGATTCTTGAAATCCTGCTGGGCGTGCTTGCGCTGTTCGTGGTAAACGCGCTCAAAGGCAGCCCTTGGGGAACGTTTACGATCGCATCGTCTATTCCAATCGCGTTTTTCGCCGGTTACTACATGACGCGCATCCGGCCCGGGCACGAAGGGCAGGCGACGGCAATCGGGGTTACGCTGCTGATACTGGCGACGGCGGCCGGAGGCTGGATCGCGCATAACCCTGTGGCGAGCGGCATTTTCACGCTGACCGACCGGCAGCTCTCGATCGCGGTCGTGATCTACGGATTTATGGCCGCTGCCTTGCCGGCCTGGATGCTCCTGGCGCCCCGCGATAATATCTCGACCTATCTCAAGATTGGGACGGTCTTCCTCCTGGCGGTCGGAATCTTCGTGGCTCAGCCGGTCGTCCGAATGCCGATGGTGACTCGGTTTGTCGACGGCAGCGGCCCGATCTTCGGGGGGGCGCTGTTTCCATTCTGCTTCATCGTGATCGCTTGCGGGGCAATCTCGGGATTCCACTCGCTGATCAGCAGCGGCACCACGCCACGGTTTGTCGATAAAGAAAGCGACATGCGCGTTGTGGGCTACGGCGCGATGCTTACGGAGAGCTTCGTCGGCGTCATGGCTCTGATTGCGGCGGTGACTCTCGTGCCGGGCGTATACCTTGCGATGACCATGCCCGGCGTCGCGCAGCCCAATCGCGACGGTACGATGCCTGTGGCAGCCGCGATCCAGCTAACTCAGCAAATATCGAGCTACGGCGAGGCGTTTGCGATCTCTCCAGAGCAGATGAATACGCTAGCCAATCAGGTAGGCGAGAAGTCGCTTTACAACCGGGCTGGCGGAGCGCCAACTCTGGCGGTTGGGATGGCCCACGTGTTTTCCGGAGTCCTCGGCGGCGGCCTCCTGGCATTCTGGTACCACTTCGCCATCATGTTCGAGGCGGTCTTTATCCTGACCGTGCTGGATTCGGGTACGCGCGTGATCCGGTTTGTCATTCAGGAGCTGCTGCACGACCTCGCAGCGATCCGCGCGGGACCAGATGCTGAGGCGGGAAGCCACGTAGTCGGCGCAGGACTTATCGCGGACGATCTCGTAGAGGAAATGTCAGGTGACGGTCGTCGAACAATCGCTACGGGCTCCAACCTCCACACCTCCACACCTCCACACGTGCCGATCTGGCTGACGAGCGGCCTCGCAGTTTTGGGGTGGGGACTGATCCTTTCGTGGGGAATTCTCGATACTGAGGGCGGCACGAAAGCCCTGATCAAAATGTTCGGAACGGCGAACCAGCTCCTCGCCGTAATTGCGTTAACGCTTGCGACGGTCATCATGCTCAAGAGGCATCGCCAATATGCGTGGGTAACCGGATTTCCGGCGATCATCGTCGGCGCGATTACCCTGACGGCTGCGTATCAATCGGTATTCCACTCCGATCCGAGGGTCGGTGCGATCGCGGCGGCCACGGCGGCGGCCCAGAAGTTCCATGCGGGCTCGATGCCGGCCGCGAAAGCGGCAATTGCCGCAAACAACGCTTACCTAACGGCATTTCTGACCGGGTTGCTTGCACTGCTTGTAATTTCAGTTTTGGTGATCTCCGTAAGAGAGATCATCGTTCTCTTGCGGGCGCCGCGCAAAGAACCGGTCGCGGCCGGCAATATGTCTCGATAAAACTCCATGCTTGCAACAGTTCAATTCGTTCTGGATAATCTAAAGGACCTCTTGCGGGGACTATTCTCTCAGCCTACCGCCGACGCGCCTCCGGGGTCCGATTATGCCAGTACGCTCGAAGAGCGATACAGCAAGCCCCGCCGGTGTTGTTGATTCTTTATCCACAGATTCCACAGATTTCATAGATTAAGGGACATAATTAAGGGGGATCCGGGCGGATTTTGTTGGTTGCCGCTGTTACAATCCGCGCCCCGATGGGGCATTCGAATCTGAATCTGCTTATTCTGTGCAATCTGCGGATTCCATTGCGATATTGAGAGGAGAGAAATATGGCCGATAGAACCGTGACGATGCGGGGAAACCCGCTGCCGGTGAGCGGACCTGAGCTGTACGTGGGCGATGAAGCGCCCAACTTCAAGCTGCACCAGCGGGGGCCGGATGGACTGAAAGACGTGACGCTCGAAGATTACGCCGGCAAGACGCTGGTGCTCAGCGTGGTGCCTTCGCTGGACACGCCCGTCTGTGAAACCCAGACCAAACGGTTTAACGACGAGGTCACGGCTCTGCCCAGTGACGTGGCCGTGCTTACCGTCAGCATGGACCTTCCTTTTGCACAGCACCGATTTTGCAGTGAAAAAGGCGTTCATCACGTCGAAACCGCATCCGACCATCGGGACGCCAGCTTCGGAACGGCTTATGGAACGCTGATAGATCCACTGCGCCTGGAAGCCCGCGCGGTATTCGTCGTGGGGCCGGATCGCAAGCTCAAGTATGTGGAATACGTACCGGAAGTAACCGAGCAGCCGAATTACGAATCCGTACTCGCGGCTGCAAGACAGCCGAACGATTGAATTGCAATCGAGCGTTAAGTGTTGAGTATTAAGTGTAAGGGTCGTCAGGCAATATCTTAAGCCGGCTCAACGGGCAGATTCTTTGCCCAAGCCAAGATTTGTACGGCCTAGGCTCAACACTCCAAACTCAAAACTCAAGATATGAGTCTCTCACCCCGCACCCGCGATATTATCCTGCTTGCGGGCGTCTGCTTCCTTTGCTTCTTCTGGCGGCTTGGAGCGGTCGGGCTTTTCGATTTCAACGAAGGCCTTTACGCCCAGTCCGCCCGCGAGATGTACCTCCGTGGCGACTATATCACGCCTCGTGTAAACGGACTCGTCTTCTTCGATAAGCCGCCTCTCGCGCTCTGGCTGACCGCTTTCGCGTTCCGGTTGTTCGGCGTTAGCGAGATGTCCACGCGCCTGCCGGTCGCACTGTCGGCGTCTGCCCTGGTATTCCTGGTCTATGGATTCGGCGCCCGGTTCTTTAGCCGCCGCGCGGGATTGCTGGCGGGCGCAATGACCGCTATGAATGTCCTTGTGTTTGGCACCGCACGCCAAATGACGATGGATATACATCAGTTATTCTGGGTGACTGCTGCACTTGCGTCGTTCTATTTGGGATATACGGCCGAAACTCGGGCGGGCGGGCGGTGGTACTATGCAGCATGGTTCTCATGTGGAATTGCGTTCTTGGCGAAGAGCGTTCCCGGGCTGCTGCCGATTGCCGTTGCTTTCTGCTTCGTTGCAATAGATCAGAACTTTGGGCCTGCCAGGATTTTCGCAAAGCTGAAATCTGCCAGGATTATTCAGGGGCTCATCATTCTCGCAGCAGTCATCGCACCGTGGCATGTCCTTGTTTACATGGCCAATGGCCGAGAGTTCTACGACCAGTATTGGCTCAATCACCACGTCCGATTATTGAATGGAACCGACTTCAACCACGCTTCCCCATTTTACTACTACGTACCCTTGTTGTTCGCCGGGTTTTTCCCCTGGAGCGTATTCTTGCCGGCAGCGGTTGTGGCCGCCGTTCGCAAGCACAATCCGGCAGGCTCCTCCCAGCTCGGAATCGGGGATAATTACGGAGGCAACAGCCGTCCGAAAGAACCACAAATATCGGGCGGCAAACGTCGAATACAACGGTTCTTGCTGGTGTGGCTCGGTCTAATCTTCGTTTTATTCAGCGTAATAACGTCGAAAGTCATTAGCTACCTGCTTCCGATCTATCCGGCGGCAGCGCTGCTAACCGCCGACTGGTTCGAGAGCGAGATCGACCGCAAGAGACCGCTCGCATTAGCCTGGTGCATGATCTGTTTGGCGGGCATACTGGCAACCGGAGCCATCGCGGTCGTAGTTGCGGCAAGGCAGGTCACACGCATCGGTCCGAACGGGCTGCCGCGTCTGGAGTTTCCACCGGAGTCGTGGAGCTGGCTGATACAGGGAATGGTCTTTGGCGCTATCGTGGCGGGAGCCGGGTTCGTGTTTGTCCGGCTCAACAAGCCGGCGAGGGCGGTCGCTGCGATCTTTGCCGCTATGTTTGTATTCCTCGGCCTGGCCGTGACGGCCGGCCTGTCTGTGCTGCAAACCTACGTCGCTTCGCCTCTCCATGCGCTTGCGGCGGAGGCTGGAGCGAGGATCGCCAAGGGCGATCGCGTAGCCGTCTATATCGGAAGTCCGCGTCATCCGAGCGTATTCTTCTATATGCCCGGCGACGCCTTTGCGCGCGGCTACCGGCCACGTCGAGACGACACGGGCCTCGTTCCGGAGCTTAGCGAAGTCAAGCAGGTTGAAGATTTCCTGAACGGAGGCCGGCCTGCGTTCATCCTCACGGATGCTCGAAAAGGCAGGGCTCTGCTCGATTCAACTCCCGGTCTTAAAGTAGAACGCCAGCGGTCTAGATGGGTGCTTCTTCGCGCGGGTAGGCTTGATGCGAGAGGGGATGTCAAGCCCGACGCTCATGTCCGCCAGGGACTATGAATTCGCTGGCCTACTCCCGCTGGGCACAAGGGGTTGGGGCCGCCCTGCTTCTTCTCACCCTGTGCGGGTTCGTGTTCTTCTTCAGGCTCGGCGGAAACGGCATCTTCGATCTGGATGAGGGACTTTACGCCGAATCGGCTCGTGAGATGCACCTTTCCGGGGATTTCGTAACTCCTCGGGTAAATGGCCGGCCGTTCTTCGAAAAGCCTCCACTGGTATACTGGTTAGCCGCCGGCTCCATCTCCACGCTCGGTAAGAGCGAGCTTGCTGTCCGGCTTCCTTCCGCTGTGGCATGCTCGGCTTTGGCGTTGCTCATCCTATTGTTTGGAACCCGGTTCTACGGGCTTCGGGCCGGTTCGATCGCTTCCGCTGCATTCATTCTCAGTCCGCTGGTATTCGGCTCGGCCCGGCAGTTGACGCTCGATGCGACCCTCGATCTCTTGATCGCCATCGCGCTGTTTGCATATTATCTCTCCCGCCGATGCGAGCGACGATGTGCGCGCGTCTGGCGAATCACGTTCTGGATCGCCTGCGGCCTTGGCGTGCTTGCAAAGAGCGTGCCCGGAATCGTTATCCCGGCCACCGTCGCGTTCCTTTCGACGCTCATTTGGGAGCGACTCCCTTTGAACCGCGTCGCGCGCGGCCTGTTCAGCGTCCAAAACGCCGTTGGGCTGCTAGTATTCTCTGCGATCGCAGTCCCCTGGCACTATGCGGCCTGGAAAGCCAATGGCAATCTGTTCTCAGATGAAATGATGCGCCAGACCCTGGGCCGGTTTCGCGGCGGCGACACAAGTCACCTCGCTCCATTCTGGTTCTATGTTCCCGGATTACTCGCCGGCTTCTTCCCGTGGAGCCTTTTTCTTCCGGCGGCGTGGCTGAGCAAAACAGAGGAGGAGAAGCGGAGAGCGGGAGAAGGGGAGAACGGGAGAGTGGGAGACGGGGAGACCCGGTTTCCGAACAACCCAATCACCCTACAGCCCAACAACCCGATTATCCAACAACCCAACGACCCAACGACCTTTCTCAAGATATGGATCCTTGTAGTCTTCGTGATCTTCTCGGCGAGCGGGTCGAAGCTGATCAGCTATATTCTGCCGTTATTTGCACCGGCTACGCTGCTGGTTGGCCGCTGGCTTGGCGATCTCGATAGGCCGGGTGTTGCTCGGTCGGTCCGGCGGATTGGAGTTGCGGGCGCGGTCCTCACGGGGCTACTCGCCATTGCTGTGATTTCTCATCGACAGATCGTTTCGTTGGTCGAAAGGGCCAGCGGGCGACCTGTTCGGCTCGACCAGGTATCTCCGGAAGTAATCGTTTTTATCACGCATCTATTGGTAATGCCGGCAGTAGCAATGACGGGATTCCTTTTGGCCTTATTTCTTAAGCGGCAGCAGTCGCTTGTTGTGTTGTTTGCAGGAATGGCCGCCTTTTTTGGCGTAGCAATATTCGAAGGCCTTCGTGCAATCGATAAGTCATTCCAGGCGCCGTTACAGTCGGTTGCGCGAACCGCCGGTGAATTGGCAATGAGCGGACGGCCGCTCATTCTAAACATCGGTCCGCCGCGAAGGCCGAGTGTTCTTTTTTACCTGCCGGACGATCTCATTCCCTCCCATAGCGGTATGCCGGCGCTTGTGAGCGAGACGAGCGATCCGGGAGCGGTGGAGCGGTTTGCCGGTGAGCATCCTCGGACTCTTATCATGACGAGCGACAAGCGAGCCGCCGGGTACGTCAGCCATCTGGGCGCGGACATCGTTTTGCGCCAAGGCGGCTGGTCCCTGGTCGCCGTACGGAAATCGAGTGAGGCTCCACCGTTATCGACCGGTGATCCCGGTTCCGGGGATGTGATTCGATGAGCTGCCTCTTTCGGTTCCTGGGCCTCATCGCGTTCATCAATGCGCGGTTGAGCCTAGTTCGCGTGAATTTCGTGCCGCTAAATCTTGTCCTAATGGCAGGATTGGCAGGTTTAGCGTTCATCAGCGCGGTCGAAGTGCAAGATTCTGCCACTGCCGGCGGCCGAGAAGGAAGAGGATCGTTGTCTTCGGCAATCTCCGGAGGCGCCGGCAAATACGTGGCGATCGAAGGCGTGCTCCATCCGGAATCGTCATACGAGCTCGAAATGAAAAGCGTTGGTGAGATCACGAAGATAATCCGCGTTTGGGCTCCGCTCGTGGACCGGCAGCGCCGTGGCGCGGTTTTCGTGGAGTTGAAGGACCCCGCCGGCCAGGGTCTCGCGCCGCATCGA
>JBGPOG010000088.1:0-10753 GCA_041487935.1 Chthonomonadia bacterium
CAACTACCAGGTCAATCTCCACTTTGCCGAGACCGGCTATACATCGGCGGGTCAGCGCAAATTCAATGTGAGTATCAACGGCACAGCCGTTCTCACAAACTTCGATGTCTTTGTCGCTGCCGGCAACGCGGCCAATAAGGCATTGGTCAAGCAGTTTAACATAGCCAGCTCATCCGCAAACAATGGAGTCATCTCAATCAGCTTTACGGCGGTTCTCTCAGGCGCATTCGTAAACGCTATTGAGGTGATCCCAACAACTCCCCAGCCGCCGCCCGCTCCTACCGGGCTTGTTGCCACTCCCGGAAACGGGCAGGTATCGCTTGTCTGGAACGCTTCTCCGGAGGCGACCAGCTACACCGTTAAGCGTTCCACGACTTCCGGAAGCGGATACGCAACTGTCGGCAGCCCGACGGCGACCAACTTTGTGAACACCAGTCTCACGAATGGAACAACCTACTATTACGTGGTATCGGCAAGCAATTCCGTCGGCGAAGGGCCTAACTCTGCCGAGGTTAGCGCGACGCCGTCTGCCGCGACAGCCGTGCGGGTAAACAGTGGCGGACCCGCTTATAACGGAACGATCGGGGCGTTTCTAGCGGATACTTATTCTACCGGCGGAAACGCGATTACCCGTACGAGCCGGACTATCACCAATACCAGCGATCCGACGCTATACCTGACCCTGCGCGGGTTCGGAACGCCGTTTTCCTACAGCATGCCCGTAGTACCGGGAAACTACTCCGTGAAATTACACTTTGCGGAAACTGCATATACGTCCGCTAACCAGCGTAAATTCAATGTTGCCGTGAACGGAACGCAGGTTCTGTCCAACTTCGATGTCTTTGCTGCTGCAGGCGCGGCCAATAAGGCGATCGTTAAGACTTTCCCAGTCACGATCACCAGCGCCAATAATGGAACCCTGCCGATTGTATTCACGCCAGTCCTATCCGGCGCTTTCGTCAACGCGATTGAAGTCGTGCCGGCACCTTGATGAAATTCGGGCCGCCCGCAATTCAGGCGGACGGCCCGAGCAGTTCGTGCTCAATCTCTATCGCTCTTTCAGCCTTTACTATTTTCTGTCTCGTGTTCACCACGAGCACCCCGAGGAGCACCATTCCGCCACCGAATAAGGAGAGCAGCGGCGGGCGCTCGCCCAGCCAGACCCAGGCGACGAGGGTTACGATCAGCGGGATCAGGTAGAGGAAGCTGGCCGTCCGCGACGCCGAGAAGCCGGCCAGAACCCTCGCCCAGCAGACGTAGGCGACGCTGATCGGAAGAAGCCCCAGCAGGACCAGCAGGACGGTCACGCCGACCGGCGCTTCCGCAACCGCCCGTGCGGCGCCCGGCGAAAAGATAAGCAGTGCGGCCGTGCCCATCCAAATCGAGGTCGTGGTGATCTGGAGCGGTGTGCAGCGGGAAAGCAGCGGCTTCTGGACGATGATGTTCACAGCCCAGGCCAGCGCTCCCAGCAGCAGCAGCCACGCGCCCGGCGCGAAGTGGAACCCCGTTCCCTCGCCAAACCCGATCATGGCCGCGCCGCCGAAGCTAATGACCATCCCCTGCCATGCTCGGATCGAAATCCGTTCGCGCAGGAACAATGCCGCCAATACGGCAGTAAAGATCGGCGCCATGTTGATCAGCATCGACGCCGGACCTGCCTGGACGGTCGCGAGGCCGAAGTTCAGGCACACGTGATAGAGGAAAACGCCGGTAAACGCCACCCAGATAAGGCCAGGCAATTCCCGACGCCCAGGGAGTGGCATTCGCACGATGGCCGCGTAAACCGCCAATCCGGCCGACGCCGAGAGAAACCGTATGACCGCCGCGTGCCCCGGGGAATAGTCCTTTAGGACCGCCCGCATTCCGGGCGGCGCCACTCCCCAGAGGAACAAGTTGATCGCCAGCGCTATCCACGTCGTACTCGTACTCGTTCTCGGAGTCTTCGTCGGGGTCGTCGTCGTACTCGTACTCGTACCCGGCCGTTTCGGGTCTTCGGAATCCAAGCCGTTGTCCTCGCAGACACTCACAAAACCCGCATCACGAGTACGAGAACGAGTACGAGTACGAGTACGAATCATCTCAGCCACAGATCAACCGGCTTCTTTCCCGCCGGAGGAGTAAACGGCAGCTCCACCCGCCTCCGGGTGCCGGCAGCCTCATAGCCCGCAAAGAGGACTTCCAGCACGACGCGCCCGTCTTCGCCGGTTACTCGTGGCTTCGCTCCATCCTTGATGCAAGCCGTGAAATGCTCGAACTCCGAAGGATAGCCGGAATTGAACATCTCTTCGTACATCGTAAAGGTCCAGCCCTTTGTCGTATCGGCTTTCTCGACTGCGTAGCCGTAGCCTTCCTTGCTATAGGTGAGGATGGAGTTTCCGCGCAGAAGGTCCGCATAGGCCGAGCCGCCCGAGCCATAGATCTCCGTGCAGTCTTCCATGCCGCCGAACTTGGCCCAGGAGTCTTCGATCATCGCCGTGGCGCCGCCTTCGAATTCCACGATCAGAATGGAGTTGTCTTCGCCCTTCGTCCGCTCTTTCCAGACGTAGTTGCCCACGTGGGCGTAGACGCTCTTGACTTTCGGCCTGCCCAGCACCCAGCGCGCGTACTCCACGCCGTGGCAACCCATATCCATCATTGCGCCGCCGCCGGACCGTGAGACGTCCCAGAACCAGGGCGTGTGCGGCCCGCTGTGCTTTTCGCTCTGCTTGATGAGGAAGACCTTGCCCAATGCGCCATCGTCCACGAGCTGCTTGGCGCGCACGTATTTGGGAGCGAAGAGCAGCTCTTCCGCGTAGAGCAGGAGCACCCCGGCGGACTTGCAGGCGGCGATCATTCGGTCCGCTTCATCCAGCGTGGTGCAGAGCGGTTTCTCGCAGACAATGTGTTTCCCGGCCTGCGCGGCTGCGACGGTCACTTCGCAATGAAGATCGTTGGGGATGCCGATGACTACCGCATCGATATCCTGGCAATCCAGAAGCGAGCGGTAATCGGAAAAGTGCCGGGGAATGGCATGTTTCGCCGCAAATGCTTCGGCCTTGCCGGGCGAAGGCGACGCAACGGCCGTGGCCTCTGCGCCCCCGACGCGGGCGAGACTCTCCGCATGAATGGTCGAAACAAACGCCGAGCCGATCAAACCGTAACGGACGGTACTCATTTGCCGCTCTCCTCTTAAAGCTATGTGGCGCAATTCCTGACTCGTATGGGCCACAGGTTCAACGCAAGTTAGGCGCTCTCCTGCGCTTTCTCCCGCTGGTATCGTCACGGTATTGTCTCCTCTTTGGTTACAGCCTCTTGACAGTTGCGGACAATCGGTCTATACTGTTACTAAGTTGAACGATCAATCAAGAAAGTCCAGCACCGATACCCGAGAGCGGATTGTAGAGACCGCGAGGCAGCTTTTCTTCCAGCAGGGGTATGGGGCCACCGGAATCGCACAGATACTACACGCGTCAGGAGCGAATAGCGGAAGCCTTTACTATTTCTTCCCAACGAAGGAAGACCTGCTACTGGCGGTGTTGGAGCGGTACAAGGACATGCTGGAGACCCACGTGATCGGTCCCGCATATGAGCGGGCGTCCGATCCGGTCGACCGCGTGTTCGCCGTGCTCGACGGTTATCGCCGGCTATTGCGCGCCACCGATTTCAATCTTGGCTGCCCTATCGGCAACCTGGCGTTGGAGGTAAGCAACAGCTATCCGCGGGTGAGGGAGCTCATTAACGAAAACTTCGACGCCTGGTGCGAAGCCGTGACGGCAAGCCTGGCAGTGGCTTCGGGCCGCTTCCCTGCTGAGATCGATCTAGGGCGTCTCGCTAGATACGTCCTGGCAGTCATGGAAGGAGCCGTCCTCCTTGCTCGTTCGCATCGCGACATTGCCCCATTCGAGAACGCCGTTCATCACTTGCGGGACTATTTCGACCGTCTGCTGGCAGACGGCGCCGGATGGCCCGCCGCACCGCCGGACTAATTCACCAGACCAATTCACCAGACCAATTCACCAGACCAATTCACCAGACCAAATCACCAGACCAAGTCAAAGGAGAGAACCGTGCTGCTCTTAACTCTGTTCGCTTTACTCGGAATCACATCGCCAAACCGTACGATACAAGCAGTTAACCTCGAGCCCATCTCGTACGTCGCCACGATCGAGGCGAAACTGGACGCTGCCTGGGAAGCCTTTGCAACTGGGAAGGGATGGGAGTCGTGGAACGTGGCGCATGCCGAAGTCGATCTGCGCAACGGCGGCAAGATACGGACAACTTATTCCAAGACTGCGACTTTGGGGGACGAATCGACCATCGAGAACACTATCTTGTCCTACGACCCGAAGCGGATGATTTCGTTCCGCGTAACCCGGTTCCCAAAGCGATTTCCCTTCCCGAAAGCGGTAGAATCGATGTGGACTGTAATCTACTTCGAGCCAGTGTCCGAGAGCAAAACGAAGGTTACGGTGAGGACGATGGGCTTCACGTCTGACGGAGAGTCGCAGAAGATGCGCGAATTCTTCGTTCGCGGAAACAAGATTACGATGGATGCCCTCGTCGCACGCTTTGGAAAGAAATCGTAGGCTGACCGAAAAGGAGGAGGCCTGGCATGAGCGATAAGTTGCTGGTATCGATCGCAGACGGAATCAAACGGATTACGATCAACCGCCCCGAACGGCGGAACGCCGTTGACGCGGAGACCATCGTCTTGCTGCGGGAGGAGTTCATTCGCTCTGCATCCGACGCGTGCAAGGCCGTCATTCTTACGGGTGCGGCGGATTCGTTTTGCTCCGGCGCGGATTTGCAGCCCATAGGCGGCCAGGATTTCCGCAATACCGACGTTACCGCTCTTCTCCGCGAGAACATCAACCCTACCATCCTGGCCATGCGAAACCTGCCGAAGCCGATCGTCGCACGGGTCCACGGCCATGCGGCCGGAGTGGGGTGCAACTACGCGCTGGCGTGCGACCTGATCTTCGCATCGGAGCAGGCGAAGTTCGGCCAGGTTTTTGTAAAGATCGGCTTGATGCCTGACGGGGGCTCAACGTACTTCTTGCCGCGAAACGTAGGATACGCAAAGGCTTTCGAGCTCATGGCGACAGGTGACATCATCGGCGCGCAGGAGGCTCTCGCCCTGGGTCTCGTTAATCGAGTTGTACCTATTGAGGAGTTGGATTCAGCGGTCGACCAGATGGCCGCTCGATTGGCGGCGTCGCCCTCTATTGCGCTCTCAAAGATCAAAGCGGGATTGAATTACGCGGAAACATCGAGCCTGGCGGAAGCCTTGGAGTTCGAGGCGGTGAACCAGGCGGACTGCTTCCGGTCGGCGGACTTTGCGGAGGGCGTGCAGGCGTTTGCCGAGAAGCGGAAGCCGGTGTTTCGGGGTTCATAATTAAGTGGACATTACAATTGAAGACGACTCGGGGAGCCGTTCGGTGAATCATGGCGATTTGCGCGTCTGTTCCTCTTGCCAGATATCCTCGCGGACTTCGTCAACCAGTGTGTCCAGCTCTTCTTCAGTCATCCCGCTGGTTTCAAATTCCAGTCGAATGGGCGCGAGAATTTCATCGAGGGTGGGATCGGATTGCACGTCCTTCTCAATCAAGTGATGAACATATCCTGGCAGATCTCGACCGGACTGAATTGCACGTTCCTTGAGCTTTTGTTCGGTTTCTGGTGGAAGACTAATTGTTATGGTCATCGCATACCTCGGAATTGCGTAATCGCCACCGGACAGCGCTCTCTGAGCATAGACTATCCAAGTATAACACAACTCGAATTCGCTGGGAGGGACGTCGGCGCTATCGGCTGGGCAAGCGTTTGATCTCATCCCGTAGAGCAATCACTTTCAGCGGGCAATCCGGCCAATCGTGCTCCCAACACACGATGAAATCACACTGTTCGGGATTATGGCCGTGTTCACGGAAGTTGGAAGATCGGAATTCGAACTCGATCCTCGCTTTCGCCCACAGATTTCTCTTAGCATCATAGAGGTACTTGCCCTCACAATCCGGAAATCCCTGTTGAAGTGCCTCGATGCTAAAGCCAAGCTCTCGGCTAACCATGCCGAATAGATAAACAACGCCCTGCTCGTTGATCGGCGCATGACGCAGGCCGCGAAAGTCGATAGGTTCACCGAATAGCTGAACCGGCCCCTTCGCATTGGGTAGCCCTCGTGAAGATCCGACGCGCACGGTCGAGATTTCAACAGTATGAGCTTGATCCGCTGAGGGGTTCGGATGGTCAACTGAAGGCACACCAGACTCTACACGCTGGAGATTCGTCTCGGTCTTCCACTTCCGTTACATGACAAGAACGCCCGGCCAATTCCTGTATCGGTCAAGATAAGGCCGGTAAGAATACTGGCCGTTAGCATTACATTCTGCGGCGGCAGGCTCTTTGTTTAGGACGGATTCCAGATCGAAGAGAGCACGACACAATTCGTCTTCCGACAGTTGAGCCGACCTTCCCATTTGGTTGTCGCGTGGTCCGGCAATCTTAAACCTTGCTGTTTCTACCGCCGCCCGGACCGTACCGAATTGGTACCTAATCGACGTAATAGGCAACACATTCGCAATTTCGGCCTTGGTTAGCGTATCTTTATCTTAGACGTTTTGCAAGCTCGTGCAACGCGACGATTACGCTCTCTCGAGTGTGCTTTCGATCTGCCATTTTTGTGTACCCGGGTTCGCCGATATTTGTACGTACTCGAGGCGTACAGTATAGTAGAATAGGGGCAAGGAGCACGCTTTGAGTATTGCGCTTACCGCTAAAGATACACGGCTATTCGTTCGCTGCAAGACACTAGAGAAAGCGTTGATCGAACAAGCGGCGGCGGCGCTGGGAATGTCCGTGTCGGACTATATCGTCTCGACAGTAATCGAGCGTTCGTTGACGGAAGTCCAGCGTCGCAACCGGATCGAAATCATGCGCGAAGCGTTCGCACAACTTGAGGAGTTCATGCAGACCGACCCCGAGCCTACACCCGCATTGTTGGAAAACGCCGCACATTATCGTCAGACAATTGATTCTGGAATGTTAACCGTTGCAGATTGAAAAGCTGTCATGCAGTACCGTCCTTCTGCAGACAAGCCGCTTGCGCCTACCTCCTCACGGATTCATTTGATCGACAATTCCCTTGGACTCCCGCGCCAAGTCCACCAATCGAACTGAGTGGTATCCCGCGACACCCGTATTCAGCGTATCGTGGATTACATCCACCCACTCGCCTGGCAGGTTCTTTCTTCCGTGCAGGATTCCCAAGATGCTCCCGGTTGTCGCTCCATTGCAGTCCGTGTCGAAGCACGCCTGAACGGCTCGGCAAATCGTCTTTGCGTAGTCCCGTTCCCCCCAGAGGAGACCCATCGCGACGATCATGGCGTTCGGGATTGTGTGGCACCAGTCGTGAGCGCGGTTTTCGTCCCACATTTCGTGGATGCGGTAAGAGGCAGTATCGTAGTCGATTTCGAGATCGTGCCATTCAAGAATATCCTCGATCGCGCTCGCGAGGCGGCAATTCGCGGGTATCTGAGCGAGTCCGGCTTCGATGATGGTTCGCACTTCTCCAGTAACGAAGGCGGCGGCCGTCATCGCCGCAACCCACATCTCGCCGTAAATACCGTTTTTCACGTGGGAAATGCAGGCGTCGCGCCAGGCGTATTCCGCAGCCAGCTCGGGATTACCAGGCGCGGCGTACCCCCAGAAATCCGCCCGGATCTGCGCGCCGATCCATTCTCGGTAGGGATTTCGAAAAGATGCTGAAGCCGGAGGCGAGATTAACCGGGTGAAGTTCCGATAGGCTACCCGCTCGGCGGTGCAGAGGTGTAGGATGGGAATGTCGCTCAGCCAGAAGTTTGCCACGTCTTCCGGCGTGAAGTCCCGCCCATGTTTCTTAAGGATTGCGAGCCCGGTCGTGGTATAGTTGAGGTCGTCGTCTTCAGGCATCGAATCGACCTGGTCCGCGAACCAGCGGACGGAGGCCAGGTGGTATTTCTCGCGGGCCTCCAGGGTGGCCACGTCGAAAAGGAAGAAGCCGTTCAGAGGCCAGCGGCCAAGATCTTTCAGGTAGCCATACATCCGGTCGCGCCGCCAACCTTCGACCGGCTTGCCGAGAAGGCAGCCGACGCAACGGCCGGTCCATGCGCCGTGGATTTTGTCTTCCATCTCCGCACCGGTCAAACTTAGCGATGGTAGGTCGGGCCCATTAGACGGCCGCGCAGCGCGGATTCCCTCGAGGTCGGAAGGCTCGACAAACGCGAACCCTGGCTGCATGGGCAAAGCGATCGTCTTGTCGAGCAGCGCTTCCGCGGAGGGCTGGGTGGCCGGGTCCTCCAGGTTGAGGCTAAGAACGCGCTCAAAGTCACGATCCAGTGAGGAAAGGTCTCGGCCTTCCTGCTCGCACTGCAGGCGTTCGGTTTCGATGCCGGTTTCGCTCAAATAGAGCCAGGCGTGCTTCAATCATCACTCCTAAGTTCGTTGGGATTGGCGCCGAGGTTTGCAAACGAGCGGCGTAACGAGTAAATTGAATATTACCCGATGCCGGGTTGGTAAGATACTCTCAAGGAGCGGCTTTTGCGTCGTAGACTTGCGTTTGGAATTCTTGCGCCTCTTGCGGGGATAGCCCTCATTGCGTCCGCGGTAATGCGGCACGAGTATAACGTCCGTCCCGGTTTGTTACGCTCGGCCGGAACGATCCGCGTCGTTAAGATGGAAACCGACGTTTCCGCTGAATCCACGCTTCCCGCCGCTTGGAGCAACGAAAACGGCGCCATGTATTACATGCGGGCGCTGAACGACTACAGCGAGCGCCGCAGGCCGTACCTATTGAAACGCGGCTTGAGCCCGATCGCGTTGGAGCCGCAGGCGACCGATCCGGAGCTGGACCTCATTTTTCGAGGGTCTCGCCAGAAAACGGCTGATTTCTTCGCGGAGTCCGCCGGGAAGCCCCGGTTTATCTTTAGAACGGCGCCGGAAAACAAATCCTGGCCGATGCGAATATCGACCGATCCCTTTGAGTTCCGCCCATACGTGGGTCCATTACGCGTTCTTTCGCAGGCTTGTCTCAATCGTGGCAAAGCCGCCGAGCAGCTTCATGACGCAGCGCGCGCCGAGCGGATATACCAGGCAATTGCGCGCATGGGGAATCACATCCGCAGCCGGCCAGGATCGATGTCGGATATCGAGCTAGGGTTGGAGCTCGAACGAAAGGCCGTTCACTACCTGGAAGTTCTATACCGAGCAATCGGTGCAGTTGACAAACAGAAGCGCGCGACGCGATACGATCGATCGCTGGAACGCCTGGCAACCGCATCGAGGGCGAAATACGCCCAATTGGACAATCCGGAAGCCGCGATGCGGATTCTTAAAGATGACGTCGAACCGGTATGGCGGATAGAAGCGGCGGTCGCGCTCGTGAGCGCAACGCACCTGGGCTCGATCGGAGTGTTGGAGAGGTTGACGGTGAGCCAGGCGCTCAGCAAGGCCGCCACGGATACAGATGCGCACGTGCGCCAGGGAATTGGGCGCCTGCAGCGAATGAAGTATTCGGACTTTAGAGAGCCGCCCGGTAGGGGAGTTGCGGAGTAGTTGGCCGTTATGAACATGATAAACATCATAGGAGGGGCCGGTCTCCATCGATTAGTGGCCGTTATGAACGTGATGAACATAATGGGAGAGTCCAGTCTCTATCAAGTTCATACTGTTCATAACGGCCAGTTCTTTCTTACCGGCTAAAGGAAATCGATTTATGCATCGGCAATTCATCCGAAGCCTGTTTCTAGTCTTGTGGCTATCCATACCGGCCTCCGGCCAGAAACCGGCTAAGGATCCCCTGCTCGCCGGCTGGCTCAATCCTCCGCCCGATTGCAAAATGCGCATGTTCTGGCGAGTCTTTGGGCCGGCTTGGGCGAGGGACGAGATCGATTACCAGTTCGGTGAGCTGAAAAAGGCCGGAATTGGCGGCGTGACAACATTCTTCTTCTACCCCGTCGCTTTGGATAACCCAGCACAAGGCATCAAGAACCAGCGGTTCCTCTCGCCCGAATTCCTGGAGACGCTCACCTACGCCACCCGCCGCGCAAAGCAGATGGGGCTGCGGTTTACGGTAGCCGGCGGAACCGGCTGGCCGTTCGGCGGACCGACAGTGACGCCTCACGACGCAGCACAGCGGATGAGGCGCGTGATGATTGCTCCCGAGGCAGATGGAAGTGGGTGGAAGCTTCCGCTAATTCGCACCGGAGAGAAGGTGGTGGCAGTATTTCGGGGTTCCAAACCCGTTCCCGGCATCGATCCATCGGAAGGAACCGCCCTCAAGGTTGTCGCGTCAACAGCAGACCAGCCGCTTTCGGTCTTTCTATCAGGACCGACCGGGATGCAGGTCAAGCGACCGGCATACGGCGCGGAAGGGCTGGTTATCGATCACTACTCCTGGGACGCGGCTAAGCGATACCTGGAAGCCGTCGTCGCACCGATGCTCAAGGCTGCGCCCGGATGCATCGAATCGGTCTTCTGCGACAGTCTGGAGGTTTACAACAGCAACTGGACCCACGACTTCCCCGAGCAGTTCAAGAAGAGGAGGGGGTACGACCTGGTTCCGTTCTTGCCGGCGTTGTTTGACGATCGAAAGACAGAGGAGGAGAGGAAGAGAGGGGGAGATGGGGAGAAAAAGGCAGAACGGCCGAGTGCGAGTACGAGCAATACCGAAAACTCACCACTCACCACTCACCACTCACTTGCCCCTTCGACCCAACAACCCAACAACCCAACAACCCAG
>JBGPOG010000089.1:0-10687 GCA_041487935.1 Chthonomonadia bacterium
ATTGGGAGGGAACAACTCATGCATCGGAATATAAAGAGTGCTTTTACGCTCATAGAGCTGCTTGTTGTCATCGCGATCATCGCAATCCTAGCTGCAATCCTCTTTCCAGTCTTCGCACAGGCGCGAGAATCGGCCCGCAAAACAACTTGCCTGTCGAACGATAAACAGATCAATCTCGGTCGCTTAATGTACGTTCAGGATTACGACGAGACCAATCCGATCGCGTTCCCGGGTAATAACGCCGGCAACACCATCTACACGTCGCCGCCGGATTTGCGGCCGCCTGCGACTGCCGCACGTATGGCGCTCGTCACGAACGCGATCCAGCCCTACATCAAGAACTACCAGTTGTATGGCTGCCCCTCGGCCGCGCCCTGGACCGTCAACCCGGTGCCCGCCGCCCAGTTGATCCACTACACTTACAACGGATTGCTGAACGAATACGCGGAGGCGGCGATCCCGCAGCCGGCGGCCGTTATCTCGTTCTGGGGCGGCATCCTGAAGAACCAGTTGACCGGCTACTCATTCGCCAGCCCGGTATTAAGCGGCTTGAACAGGCAGCCAACTCCTGTGACCTACCAGCCGTGCGCGAGGAACGCGGCCGGACAGTGCGTCTCTTGCGCAAGCGGCGACGGAGGGACGAGTTTCCCGATCCTGTTCATCGGCCCGTCGAACTGGAATGCGTGGGTGCATCATAATGGCGACAACTTCTCCTATGAAGATGGCCACGCGAAATTCAAAGTGCAGACGAAGGGCGCCGCCAACACACCCTGGGCAACCGTAGACGACACTGGGCTCGTCGTACACAACCTTAGCTACAATTACTATTCGGACGGCTGCCATGCTTTACTGTTCCGCCCGGACTACGAGCCAGGCGTAAACGGCCCGTAGACAAATTGCCTTCCCGTTCCCCAACACTTATATGATTCTATTCCGCCAATGCAGGGAGCTGCGGGTGAATCAATCCTGGCGGGTATAAGCGAGCCACACACGGGCTATCGTCATCCGGTAGCCCGTGTTGTCCTCGCCTATGGTTTTTTTTCTCTCATGCGTTTCTCTCGATTTTGAGATGAATTCCAAAAGGAGGACAAAATGAAGAGTCGGTTGCTGGTTCTTTCGGCGATGGCGTTGTTCGCAGTGAGCCTCTTCGGATGCGGCAAGAAGGAAGAGGCGGCTCCCGTGGCCCCGGACGATAGCAAATATGTTTCACCACCCGTTAGCGCCGCCCCGGGCCCTGGCGGAGCTTCCGGCGCTGCGACGAAGCCCGGAGCCCCGACCACACAGTAACATCTTGCGGAGCCTTGAGAATCCCATCCTTGCAATCGCTTTTACAGGCAGCCACCTAACTTGGGGTGGCTGCCTGATTTCGTTCGCATTTCTCGACGCCGCCCGCGCTTGAGGAATGCTTCTGAATTCGCAACGC
The DNA here is from genome assembly GCA_041487935.1 of Chthonomonadia bacterium. Classification (GTDB taxonomy): domain Bacteria; phylum Armatimonadota; class Chthonomonadetes; order Chthonomonadales; family CAJBBX01; genus JBGPOG01. The sequence goes on from JBGPOG010000089.1 coordinate 1,424, forward strand.
TTTTGGCGTAGATATTTTTCAGATTAATGATAACCGTTCTGTCGCAGAATGAGTCGTTATTTTGGATGCTAGTTTGTCTGCGTTTATGCCTGGACATATCAACGTTGCCGTTGGGAGCCAGAAGACGAAGGGAGGGATGAGAACCCCAAGGCTCTGGCGCGTTGGACTGTACAGGAAGTTTTGAGACAGACTGTTATCCTATATTTCATTCATTTTGGGGGAAAAGAGAGCTCTGGCTTTCCGGGGTGCCTATTACAGCGGTCCGAAAACCGCATTAGTTCATTCGGTTAGGGAGGCACTCGCATGCAGACTCACAAGAACACCGGTTTCACGCTGATCGAACTATTAGTCGTTATCGCCATTATCGCTATTCTAGCGGCGATCCTCTTCCCAGTTTTCGCGCAAGCCCGCGAAAAGGCCCGCCAGACCTCCTGCCTCAGTAACACCAAGCAGCTCGGCACGGCCTTCATGATGTACATCCAGGACTACGACGAGAGTCACCCGATGGGTTGGGGTTACTTCGGCGCCTGGGCTTGGCCTAACATCCATGGAACTCCCCCGGATTGGCGGCCGTCGACTGCATTCCGGCGGGCCGCGTACCCGGTACACTGGACGAACTCCGTTCAGCCTTATGTAAAGAACTACAACCTGGAAGAGTGCCCATCGGGAGCTCGATACCCATGGCCGGGTGTGACGGACTATTCGGCGCCGGTAAAGCCGTGGTCGAACACTAGCTACACATTTAACGGTCTGCTGCACACATATCCTGAAGCCGGGATCGCGACTCCCGCTCAGATGCCGTTGCTCTGGGAAGGTAACGGCAAGGTTCGCATCCAAGGGTTTGGCACGACAAGCCCCGCGTTGGTATGTAACGACGGAACGCAACCCTGCATTTATAGGCCTGGAGCTCCAATAGCCGGCAGCACCTGGGCGCGGTCCTGCCAGAGCGGCAATGGCGGAAGTGGTGTGCTTTTCCAGCCACTAGGGACGATGTTCATTCACAGCCAGGGATGCGTATTCGTTTTGGCAGACGGACATGCTAAGTGGCGCAAACTCGGCGCCGCTCCGCAGTCGAACGAGCCCAGCGCCAGCGATCCATTTACCAATTACGACGCAAACGGGTTTCCAAAGAGCTTCTATTGGGACACGTGTTTCCCGTATATCTTCCGACCGGACGTCGAGTGGAATTAGTCCCACAATCTTCATAGCTTCGGCGAGCGCGGCGACATCAGCAGAAAGATTGCCGCCGCGCTCGTCGAGCTTCATTCATATTGAACTTAACGGAGCTAGAAGAATGAAATCCGAAGTGCCTCAGCCCGTACTGGTCGGGATCGTTGCGGTCGTGGTGGTCGTCGTGGTTGCGTTGGGCTGGATCATGTTGAACCGGGAACCCAAGCAAGTCGGGACGAATGCCGCACCGCCGCCAACCGCAGCCCCGTTGGCCCAGCAGACCGGCGGCGGTTTGTCAAAGGGCAGCCCCGTTGGCGGAGGGATGGCCAGACAGGGGGTCGACTAAACACATACACGTACACGGGACGGCCATGAGCGGCCGTCACGCTTCAGCACGTCTCAAAACCAGTGCATCGACGGCTTGATGTAACACTAATCAAATCGTATACCGCCGCCAATCGGCCGGTTGCAGGTACGGTTAGGCGATACGACGTGAATGGAATTCGCATTGGTAACTTTGCGAGCCTCAATCTATCTTTGTCAGTTCCCCTTGCCTGCCTACGCGATAATGCTCGCCCCTCCATTCCACCGAGTTTCCTAGAAAGCTCAAAGCCCATAGAGCAAAGCTCAAGAGGTCGCTTAATGGCAGCAGCGGCAGTTTGGCGGGGAGGTTTGGATCTTTCAAGTAAAAGCGGGCAACGCAGGTGGCTGTCGCCGCGCGGACCAATGACGTTATCAAAAACGCGGCCCATCCAAGCGCATGCAATCCATTTGCGAGCACAATTGCAATTGCCAGCGGAATTCCGAAGGTCACGACGGATGCAAATACCGGTCCCGGGTGCATCGCCCGGGTCGTCCGCGCCCAGCGCAATCTGCGAGCCCACATCTCGCGGAAGGATTCCCGGCCAATGACATCGTCCACGACGTAATCTGAGAGAACGACCTTGTACCCTGCGCCCGCCGCGCGCGATCCCAGCAGATAGTCATCCGCAAGCTCGTTCGCAAACGCCGGGAATCCTCCGATCTTTTCCAGGACATCTGCGCGAATCGCGATGGTGGATCCGAAGGCAAACCGGATTCCCCAGAATCGGTCGGTTAATAAGACGCTTGGAATGAAGTCCGCGCCGATACCGAGGGCTTCCAGCGAAGACGCAAATCCCTTCGCAAGGCGACCGCGATATGGGCACGTCACAACCCCTACGCTCTCGTCCTCGAACGGAGCGATCACTCGCCTAAGGTAATCCGGCTCGACCCGCATGTCGCTGTCGCATAAGACTAGGTATTCGTATTTTGCTTTTTCGCGCATGTGAGCGAGATTGCAGACTTTTCGATTGGCGCCGAGAATTTCACCGCCTGAGACGATCTCAATGTCGACGCCTGGAAACTCCGCCTCGATCTTCCTCGCGGACTTCAGCCCTTCGTCTTCCGGATCCATTGCTCCGAATATTAGCTGGTATCTCGGGTAATCCTGGCGGCAAAAACTGCGAAAGTTCTCCACCTGCTCGGGGTCGGCGCCACAGAGGGGCTTGAGGATCGAAATGGGGGGAAGAAGGGTCTCTGGGTAATTGGGTAATTGGGTAATTGGGCGATCGGGTGAAGAGACGATTGAAACATTGAGATTGTGAGGGGGCGGGGCGTCGAGCGCTTGGCTGTCTGCCAGGGACGTGGGAGTTGATAGCTGCTTCCTCGATCGTCTTGCCCATCGCCTGGCGCTGTCGAGGCACAGCAGCCAGTAGATCCAGGAACAGCAGAGGCTCGCACCCAGGAAGATCTGAACGACGAGCATTTACGCCCCCGCCTGCTTGCCCAAATGCCCGTACTTCCTTGAATCCGGTGCGGCGCCCCTCTACCGGACAGAGGACACTTTGACCCAACTACCCAACAACCCAATTCCCCAATTCCCCTTCACCGTCTCTCACCGAGTCCCACAACCACAACTCCGATCAGGATCAAGAGCGTACCGATCCAACGCGTGGGAGACACGTGCTCGTGGAGAATGAAGTGGGCCATGAGCGCAACGAATAGGTAACTGAGAGCAGTAAACGGCAGCACGAAACTGATCTCGGCCCAGGAGAGCGCCAGTGAATACAGGGCAAAGAAGACCATCATCAGCCCCGTCCCGCCGAGCACGAATTTGTTAGCGGCCGCCGCGAGCACGAACCGGAAGCCTTCAACATCTCCTCGATGCGCTTGTTTCATCCCAACGCTCAACAGCGTCTCACCGATCGCAACGCAAACCGTGGCAAATAGGACCACCGCAATGACCTGCATCTTATTGACGCTATGATCCAATGGGTCGTCCATTCATTGAACGCGAAGGACAAAGTCCGCCGTCAGGATGCGGCCGTGGTGGTTGAATTGAGTCCAGACTTTGTAAAGCCCGGGATGCTTGAATTGAGTGTGAAAGGTCACATCCGGGCCGGTTACGGGCAATCCCGGTTCCAGCGGGTGACTGTGAAGATAGGTATTCGTATCCTGACTCAGTATGACACAATGGCCGGCGGCGCCAAGATACGGTGAAAGGTCGGTCACCGGCTTGCCATTGAGGGAGATTGAACAGGCCAGTGCGGCCTCCTCCCCGGCAAGCAGCGCTTCCGGTGAGGAGCTGAGGGCAACGCGGTAGTCGCCCACGAGCTTGGCTCGAGTTTGAGACTCACTCAGCGATTGCGTCGGAGGAACTTCCCCATTAACCATCACCGGAATCCGGAAGACCTGGTTGGCTTCACCGAACGGCGTAAGATCCGCAAAAAGATCGAATTCACCTCCGTGCGGGAAGGAATATGTCAGCACGAGCGATCCGTCCGGACGCGGCTCCGGATGAACGTGATCGAAATACGACAGATCGCGGCTCACCACGATCAAGTGCAGCTTCTTTGTGTGGACGACCTGGAGATTGCCCAGTACATGCCCGTCAACGGTATTGCGCGGCGTGAAAGTCAACTGTGCCGGCGCGTTGGCGATTGGCGCCGCCGGGACAACGCTGAAATCGGTTGCAAATTCTGCGTCATGAAGAACGCCGGCAGACCGCGACCGGTTGGGCTGCAGCGGCATGCCGCACTTCCGGCACCGGCCTGTATTGGAACCGCCCTGGTCCGGGTGCATCGGGCACACAAATGGCGCGATAGAATGCTTTCCGGACAACATAGAGCCATCGACCCAAGGTTCGAAGTCTGCCACGTACTCACGATTGCCAACTCTAATCCGAGCTTGGGATTGAAAGATCGGCGTTCCGCGCAGAAATGAGGCGGTTGCGGCGAAATGGTCGTTCATGCCGCCGATGCCGGGATTGCCCGGCAAGTTCAGCTCAGTCGGTTCATCACCCACGCGCACGACGAGGTTCGCGGCTATGACGGGGAGCCTAACTGGTTTTTCAGAGGTACGTTCCATCACAAACATCTCGATCCGGCTCGTCTTGGCATCGTACTTCAGTTCGGCGCGATACGGGCCAAGCGGCGCGACATTTCCGCCGTGGGCCGGCGCGGTAGCCAGATCTCCGTAACCGAGAAACCAAGGAAGCCCTTCGTTATAGTTCATCAGCAGGACCGCCTCAACGCACATAAAGGCAGGAAATGCCAGTGCCCGCCACCGAGCGGGCCGTTTGGCCATGTCGTCCATCAGCTTAATGGCTCCAATAAGCAGCGCCCCGAGACCGAGCGCCGTATGGTGAATGTAGACGCCGACTGCGACATTGGCATAGGGCGCCGCCGAATGGACGTGCGTGAACAGGAGAGCGCCGCCAACGAGCGAGAAGACAGCCATGAGTTGCGCATTTACGCACCCTCCCTGGACTGTCGCCCCTACATTGCGGCGGAATGAAAGCCATATTCCACGCGCGCCGATAAGGAGCAATAACAAGGCGTAGGTCTTGTGGAGCAGCACCTCTTTATCGACGATCGGCCGGAACGGACGGACGTGGTAGAGCGGCCAGGCGTCCTGGTCGCTAAAGATTAAGAGAAAGACGCCTCCCGCAAGCAGCAAAATCGGTCCGAAACGGCGCGCCTTTTCGCCGAGCCGTGGCGAAAGCTGATCCACCAGCAGCAGCCCGGAGAGCAGAAGCACCATCCAGCCGAAGATGTGGTGCATCATATTCGAATAGACGATGCTCGGTGCGTCCTGCCTTTGGAGCAGGGTGGAGAGATCGTCGTCTGTGGGCGGTCGCTGGAGGCCGATATTGTGTACTGCCGCGCCGTGATCGTAGACCAACGAAGCGCCGTGATATCCGGTATATCCGAGGAGGACGCAGGCCCCGAACGCCACGGCCAGCCAAACGGCTCGCCAAAGCCGCGGGGAAGAATTCTTCATGAGCACCCGCCAGGCGGTCAGGCCCACAAAGAGCCAGCTCGTGGCCGTCGCCAGGAATTCATGCAGCTCCATCGGAGACTGCGGCGTTCCGCTGCGCGCCGCCCAAATCTCCGCGAAGTTGCCGCAGACGAATGCAAAGAGGGTGGAGACTGTCCCGAGGAGGAGAAGGAGGCGAGCTGTCCAGGCCAGTCGGTAATCCGGACGGACGAATTCGAGTCCTTCCAATAACACGGCCACCAATAACAATACAATAGGAAAATGAATGAGGACGGGGTGGAGATACCCCATAAAGCGTCCGATTTCCATTCGTTCTCCAATAAACCGCCGGCCAATTGTGCGAAGAATAACCCGCCGGCGTATCTCAGAACATGGTAATGGCGCGGCGCCAAGAACATGATACCCCGCAAGCAAGCAATTTCCGAGCAAACGACTGTGCCAGAACCGTATGACGGACCGGGAGTTAAGCAAGCCGTCAGCGGAGCGGTTGCGTGGAGTTTATTGCGGGTGGCCCGGATGCCTGCGGCATGGAACGGCTGTCGAGATAGATTAACAGCGCGGACGCGAAGAGCAATATAGAGATTCCGGCAACCAGGGCCGCTACGACTAGTTTCCAACGTGGAACTGAATGGCCTGCGCTCGTCGAACCGCCGAGGAATGTCGTCCCCGTCATCCGTGGAATCGAGCCCAGAGCATAAGTCTGGCGTTCGACCGGAGCCCAGAGATCCTCGCTACATTGCCAGCATAGAGTCGTTTCGTTGTTTTCGCGATTTCCAGCTCCGCAGTGCGGACACTTAATGCGTTCCATAGCCGTCTCTTCCAACCGGCCTCATTCAGCCTACGAAGTTTCCCTGCAATCGCCGCATTACTAGCCGAAGCGATCGGTTCACCTGCTAACCCGGATTAGTCGTCTGCTACTGGAGCGCGGGCGTCCCGCCCGCATTCCGCCAGGTTCATGAATCAGTCAGGCTAAGTGTTGCCGTTCAGGCATTCGGTCATTCCGGATCCGATACCGGCATATGTCGACCGCACCAGTCCGAGCGCGCAGATCCGGTCGCGTACGCGAGGCGAAAGTAACGCCTGCAGCTCGAAATCCATTCCGGCGCCGCCGCCTGCCATCCTCGGTGCATGGTGCGTACCGGGATGGAGATAGATCTCGTTCGTCTTCCCCTCGACCCTGCCAAGCAAATCGAGAAGGTACTCCTCCGTTACCGCCCCCGTCTCTATATGACCGTATACTCTATCCGCTACCGTGAATCCTTTTCCTGCGATCGACCTAAGGCACCTGCTCCTCAACATGCGGAAGAACAGCCATTCCAGCCGGCGGCCGGCCATTCTCCCAAGTGATCTTGGCCGGAACTCCTCGAACGGAATGCGGACTCGCTTTACGTTATGCCGCTCGCAAAGGCGGATCATTTCATCCCAAACCACAGGGTGCAGGTGAAGGTGCTGGTGTCCGTTCACGTGGTCCCACGTCAGTCCGGTAGATGCGAACCGGTCGAACTGTGACCGAATTTCCGCACGGATTTCTTTCCGGGCAGCCGGTGAGAAGAAATACGAAATTCCTGCGAGGGCGGGAGTTTCCCTGAACCTTCCGGAACCACTTGTTATATGGGTTATACTCTCCCGCGGGAGCGATGCTATACCGTTGCTGACAGTCAAGTGCAGCCCAACCGCCAGATCCGGATGCTCGCGGGCCAGCGCGATTGCTTCTTCGGCCACCGGCTCATTCACCATCAAGCTTGCGCTTGTCAGCGCGCCTTCCGTGTGCGCGCGGATAATCGCGGCGTTAGCCTCCGGCCGCGCGCCGAAATCGTCCGCGTTAATGATTACGGCCTTCACGATCGATTGTTCGCCGGAGTCGCGATCTAGTCCTTCTAATCCAGTATCAGGAACGGGGGACCGCCGTGTAAACTGAGCGCGGATTCCGGCCACATTCACTTGCCAGGCCGGGGGAAGGTATGTTATAATGCGCCGTCCCCTCGTGGGGAAGCGATCAATTAAGCATCCAAGTCCAAAGCCGGGCCAAAGATTGCCTGTCGTACAGCCTCCCGCTTTGTAGTTGGTGCTTCGAGTTCAGGAGGTTGGTTCGAGAATGGCAACAGTCGGAACGGTCAAGTGGTTCAACGCAACCAAGGGTTTCGGTTTCATCGAGCAAGAGGGCGGCGAGGACGTATTCGTCCACTTCTGCGCCATCCAGTCCAGCGGCTACCGTGAGCTCCAGGAAGGCCAGCGGGTCGAATTCGACGTCGAGAACGATCCGCGAGGCAAGGGCCTGCGCGCAGCCAACGTAACGGTCCTCTAATTCGATACTTCAGTGAGCGCGAGGGGCTCGCCCGTTGAGGGCGGGCCTTTCGTCGTTGATAACATGAAGGAATAGCCGTCGTTATTCGATTGTCAACTCGCAGATTGCTCGCCGCTGCCCGGATGATGTTGAAGACCGCGTCTCAGATTTGGCATGTCTCAGATTTGGCGTTGACGGTTGTGTTTGCGTCTGTTAGAATGGCGGTATCGCAGGTATGTTGGAGCGGATTGTGGGCAGGTTCTACTACAGGTGTGAGCCGGATTGATCTGTCAAGGTACACGCAGTGCCGTGCATGCTCCTCGAATGAAATATTCGCGTCCAATGGCTTACGCGTTGAAAGTTAATCCCGTGCGACTGATTGTCTCCATAATGTTGGCAGTGGTTCCGACATTGTCGTCAGCTAATGAGGTTCGCCAAAAGCAAGCCGGCGTTCGCGGCGCAATCGAGCGCGGACTTGGATTTCTGGCCAAGGACGCACTGGCCTGGAAGGCCCAGCACAATTGCGTTTCGTGCCACCACGCTGCCCTCGTGATCTGGTCAATGCATGAGGCCAATAAGCGCGGATATTCCGTCGATGAGCCGCTCGTGGCCGAGTTGACGAAATGGGTCGCCGAATCCGGCGACGGACGGACCGGCGTGCCGCGTCCCGCGGGCGTTTCCAAGGCGCTCAATGCAAAGGCCGTGTGGTTCGCTCTCGCATTAGGCGCCGATCCAAAGCCGGACGCCGTCTCGCAACAAGGGCTCAAACTCCTAGCCAAAACGGTGGAAGGCGACCAGACCGGGAACGGGGCCTGGGCCTCCTGGCCGGATACGCGGTCGCCGATCTTCGGCAACTCGGATGAGAACATGACGGCGATCGCGACCCTGGCATTATTGCCCATAGCTGCGGCCGGCGACTCTGAGGCGAAAACCGTTTGCGAAAAGGGGGTCAAATGGCTACGGAAGACCAAGACCGATGACGACCCGCAGTCAGTGGCGATGCGTCTCGTTCTTTGGAAGAAACTGGATCGCCCGGCGAAAGAATGGCAGCCACTGGTCCGGCGCATCAAAGAGCGACAGAACGCCGACGGCGGTTGGAGCCAGACACCCGGCATGGCAAGCGACGCCTGGGCAACCGGCCAGGCGCTGTATGCCCTGTCCCACGCTGGAATCAAACCCGGCGAGCCCGCCATCACTCGCGCACAGGCGTTCCTGATCGAGAATCAACGCGACGACGGCTCATGGCCAATGACCTCGCGGCCGGTCAAACCCGGAGGAGAAGGGTGCAAGAGCCTAATTCCGATCACCGCCGCCGGCAGCGCATGGGCGGTACTGGGGCTTGTGCGGATCCAATCGCCGCAGGCTCCCAAGCTGCTCACAGAACGCGCCTTCACCTGCGCAAGCGTCGCGGAAGCGGTGAAATACTATGTGTCTCTCGGCGAGGAACGAGCTGTGAAGGAGCTGGAGGCGCTCACCCTTGACTGGGGAACAGATTCGCAGCACGGATTCAG